>NZ_JAVREO010000013.1:0-236923 GCF_031845445.1 Streptomyces chisholmiae
ACACGATGTGGAGTCCGAGGTCGTACACGCCGCCGGAGAATCGGCGAACCTTCCTGGTCACGGCCACGCGATCACTATACACGCGCCGCAAGTCTAGTGCGCCAGAAAGGTGGGCCCAGGTGAACAGCGCAGATCCATGCACACAGTTGAGGTCAGAGCAAGGCTCAGAAGCCATTCCCCACCCCGCTAAAGCGGGGCGTCCCCTGGCTAGGTACTGATGGCACCCGGCACCGAAGGCCCCGCGTCCGCCGCGTACTTCCCGACGCTCGCGGCGGAGCGGCTGGACATCGCCCTCTGCCGGGCCTCGGCCGCGGTCGCCCGCGCCACGGAGGCCCGGGCACACGCGCTCGGCCTGGGCGTCGGGCAGCACCTGGTGCTGAAGATGCTGGCGGCGGTCGGCCCCCGCTCCCAGCGGGTGCTCAGCGACGAACTGCGCATCGACCGCAGCGTCATGGTCGGCCTCTGCGACAGCCTGGAACAGGCGGGCCTCGTCCGGCGCGAGCGGGCCGCCGGCGACCGGCGCGCCTACGCCGTCACCCTCACCGACGCCGGCCGGCAGCGGCTGGCGCACGCCGAGGAGGCCGTGCCCGCGCTGCTGGACGACGCCTTCCAGGCCCTCACCCCGGCCGAACGCGACCGGCTCTCCGCACTCCTCGGCAAGCTGCTGCGGCCGGCGCCCTGACCCCGCCCCGGCTCAACCGGCGGGCGCCGGCTCAGGGCGCGCCGTAGCCGCCACCGCCCGGGGTCTCCACGACGAGCGTGTCGCCCGGCGCCACCTCGACGCTGTCGTTGCCGGCCAGCTCCTCGACCGTGCCGTCCGCCCGGCGCACCGCGTTGCGGCCCGGGGCGCCCGGGGCGCCGCCGGCCATGCCGTAGGGCGGCACCCGGCGGTGGCCGGTCAGCAGGGCCACCGTCATCGGCGCCAGGAAGGTCAGCCGGCGCACCACGCCGTCGCCCCCCGGCCAGCGGCCGGCGCCGCCGCTGCCGGCCCGCACCCGGAAGTCGGCCACCCGCACCGGGTAGCGCCACTCCAGCACCTCGGGATCGGTCAGCCGGGAGTTGGTCATGTGGGTCTGCACCGCGGACGCGCCGGGAAACCCGTCGCCCGCGCCCGAGCCGCTGGCCAGCGTCTCGTAGTACTGCACCCGGTCGTCGCCGAAGGTGACGTTGTTCATCGTGCCCGAGCCCTCCGCCTGCACGCCGAGCGCCGCGTAGAGCGCGCCCGTCACGGCCTGCGAGGTCTCCACGTTGCCGGCGACGGTGGCCGCCGGGTAGCGGGGGGCGAGCATCGAGCCGGGCGGGATGCGCACCTCGACCGGCGCCAGGCAGCCGCTGTTGAGCGGGATGTCGTCGGCGACCAGGGTGCGGAAGACGTAGAGCACGGCGGCCAGCACCACCGAGCTGGGCGCGTTTGCGTTCCCCGGCTGCTGCGGGGAGGTGCCGGCGAAGTCCAGCACCACGCCGCGGGCCACCCGGTCCACGGTGACGGCCACCTCGATCACCGCGCCGGCGTCCGTCTCGTAGCGGTAGTGGCCGTCCGCGAGGGTGGCGATGATCCGGCGGACCGCCTCCTCCGCGTTGTCCCGCACGTGCCGCATGTAGGCCCGCACCACGTCCAGGCCGAACTGGTCGATCATGGCGCGGAGTTCGGCGATGCCCCGCTCGTTGGCGGCGAGCTGGGCGCGCAGGTCGGCCAGGTTGGCGTCCACCCCGCGCGAGGGGTAGGGCGCGTCCAGCAGCAGCGCCCGGGTCTCCGCCTCGCGCAGCCGACCCCCGCTGACCAGCAGCCAGTTGTCGAAGAGGACGCCCTCCTCGTGGACGGTGCGGCTGAAGGCCGGCATGGAGCCGGGCGTGATGCCGCCGATCTCCGCGTGGTGCCCGCGCGAGGCGACCAGGAACAGCAGCCGCTCGCCGGCCCGGTCGAAGACCGGGGTGACCACGGTGACGTCCGGCAGGTGGGTGCCGCCGTGGTACGGGTCGTTGATGGCGTACGCGTCGCCCGGCCGCAACCGCCCCGCGTTGCGGCGGAGCACCTCCTTGATCGACTCCCCCATCGAGCCCAGGTGCACCGGGATGTGCGGGGCGTTGGCGATCAGGTTGCCCCGGTCGTCGAAGAGCGCGCAGGAGAAGTCCAGCCGCTCCTTGATGTTGACCGAGTGCGCCGTGTTCTCCAGCCGCACGCCCATCTGCTCGGCGATCGACATGAAGAGGTTGTTGAACACCTCCAGGCGGACCGGGTCGACCTCGGTGCCCACCGCCACCGTGGCCGGTCGCGGCACGACCCGGTCCAGCAGCAGGTGGCCGCGGTCGCCGACGGTGGCCCGCCAGCCCGGCTCGACGACGGTGGTCGCGTCGTCCTCGGCGACGATCGCCGGGCCGTCCACCGCGTCGCCGGGGCGCAGCTCGGCCCGCTGGTAGAGCGGGGTGTCCCGCCAGGCGCCCTCGGTCCAGACCCGGACGGTGTCGGCGGCCCGCGCCGGCCCCGGGCGCGGCGGCAGCGCCGCCAGGTGGTCCTGGTGGCCGCCGGCCGCGCCCACCGCCTCGGCCTCCACGGTCGCCGCCACCAGCGGCTGGTCCATGGTGAACCCGTAGCGCGCCGTGTGCGCCGTGGCGAACTCGGCCGCCATCGCCGGCACTTCGGCCAGCGCCACGGGCAGCACCGCGTCCGTCCCGGCGTACCGCAGGTGCAGCCGGACGGTGTGCCGGACGGCCGCCTCGGGCACGCCGTCGGCGCGCAGCGCGGCGCGGGCCGCCCCGGCCAGCTCGTCGGCGACGGCGCGCACGGCCGGCAGGTTGGCCTCGGTCAGCTCGGTCTCGACGGAACGCTCGCGCAGCGCGGTGGCGTCCGCCACGCCGATGCCGTAGGCGGAGAGCACGCCGGCCAGCGGCGGCACCACCACGGTGGCCACCCCCAGCGCGTCGGCCACCCGGCAGGCGTGCTGCCCGCCGGCGCCGCCGAAGCTGGCCAGCGCGTAGCGGGTGACGTCGTGGCCGCGCTGCACGGAGATCTTCTTGACCGCGCCGGCCATGTTGAGCACCGCGATGTCCAGGAAACCCTCGGCGACCTCCTCCGGGCCGCGGTCGTCGCCGGTGGCCTCGGCGATCTCCCTGGCCAGCTCGGCGAACCGCGCCCGGACCACCCCGGCGTCCAGCGGCTGGTCGCCGTCGGGGCCGAACACGCGGGGGAAGTGGGCGGGTTGCACCCGGCCCAGCATCACCTGGGCGTCGGTGACCGCCAGCGGCCCGCCGCGCCGGTAGCAGGCCGGGCCCGGGTCGGCGCCGGCCGACTCGGGCCCCACCCGGTAGCGGGCGCCGTCGAAGCGCAGCAGCGAGCCGCCGCCGGCCGCCACCGTGTGGATGTCCATCATCGGTGCCCGCATCCGCACCCCGGCCACCTCGGTGCCGAGCACCCGCTCCAGGGTGCCCGCGTAGTGCGAGACGTCGGTCGAGGTGCCGCCCATGTCGAAGCCGATCACCCGGTGGTGGCCGGCCTCGGCGCAGGCCCGGGCCATGCCGACCACGCCGCCGGCCGGGCCGGAGAGCACCGCGTCCCGGCCCCGGAAGTTGCCGGCCTCCCGCAGCCCGCCGCCGGACTGCATGAACATCAGTCGCACGCCCCGGAGTTCGTCCGCGACCTGGGCGACGTAGCGCCGCAGCACCGGGGAGAGGTAGGCGTCCACCACGGTGGTGTCGCCCCGGGACACCAGCTTGATCAGCGGGCTCACCTCGTGCGAGCAGCTGACCTGGGCGAAGCCGGCGTCCGTCGCCAACCGGGCGACGGCGCGCTCGTGTTCGGGGTGCCGGTAGCCGTGCATCAGCACCACGGCGGCGCTCCGGAAGCCGTCCGCCCGGGCCGCCCGCAGCGCCTCGGCCACCGGCGCCTCGGCCAGCTCCCGCACCACCGAGCCGTCCGCGCCGATCCGCTCGCCGACCTCGATCACCCGGTCGTAGAGGGCCTCGGGCAGCCGGATGTGCCGGTCGAACAGGCGCGGCCGGTTCTGGTAGGCGATGCGCAGCGCGTCCCGGAAACCGGCGGTGGTGAGCAGCACGGTCGGCTCGCCGCGCCGCTCCAGCAGGGCGTTGGTGGCCACCGTGGTGCCCATCTTGACGATCTCGACCCGCTCGGCCGGCACCGGCTCCCCCGGGGCCAGGCCCAGCATCCGGCGGATGCCGGCGACCGCCGCGTCCCGGTACCGCTCCGGCGCGTGGGAGAGCAGCTTGTCGGTGACCAACCGGCCGTCCGGCCGGCGGCCCACCACGTCGGTGAAGGTGCCGCCACGGTCGATCCAGAACTCCCAGCGCCCGTCCATCCGGTCATCGTGCCAGGCGCGGCGCGCGGCGGGCCAGCGCGACCGAGGGGCGGACGCGCCGTCAGCCGACCGCGGGCGGCGAGCCGTCGGCCGTCAGGGGGCGCATCGGGGGCGCGTCGGACCGACCGCGCGCCGGGGTGGGGCGGCCGGCCGCACGCCGGCGGGGTGTCGGTCGGCGCGCGCCGGGCGGGTCAGCCGGCGGCGCCCGGGGCCAGCCGGCCGCGCACCACGCTGCGCACCCCGGCCTGCTCGGCCGGATCGCTGGCCAGCCGGCGCATCCGGGCCAGCGCCCGGCGGTCGCCGGTGCTGACGCACTCGGCGCCCAGCAGCCTGGTCTCCTCCTCGCAGTCCCACAGGCACTCGACGGCCAGCCCGCTGGCGAAGCCGGGGTCGGTGGCCGCCAGCGCCCGGGCGGCGTGGCCGCGCAGCTGGGACGAGGGCGTCTCGCGGTACAGGTGGCGCAGCACCGGGGCGGCGGCGGTCACGCAGAGCCGACCCACCCCCTCGACCAACGGGCGCAACTCCCGGCTGTCCGCGCCCCGCACACACACCGCGCGGTGCAACGCGGCCAGCACCCGGGGCGCGTCGGTCGCGGTGCCCCGGCGGGCCAGCAGCGCGGCGGCCGTGATGCCCAGCTCGTCCCCCCTGGTCGCCCAGTGCCGCGCCTGGTCCAGGGTCCGGGCGCCGTCCATCCGGGAGAACGCGGTCAGCGCGGCCCGCCGCACGTCCGGGTCGGGCGCGGCCACCGCCGACTCGACCAGCGCCAGCGCCCGGGCGTCGCCGCGCTCGGCGAGGTGGCGCAGCGCGGCGGCGCGGGCCGCCGGGTGGCCGCCGCCGGCGGCGGCCAGCAGCGCCGGCCGGTCCTCCGGGCCGGCGACCGCGCCCAGGCAGCGGGCGGCCGGCGCCTCGCGCCACTGCCGCGGGGTCTGCGCGTAGCCGTCCTCGGCCCAGGCCAGGACGGAGGCCACGCTCCAGCCCGGCCGGGGGCCGGACGGCCGCAGCTGGCGCTGCCAGCGGTCGAAGTCGCCCCGCTCCAGGGCGGCGGTCAGCCGCTCGCGCTGGGCCGGCCGGTCCGGGTCCTCGGACCAGACCCGCCAGGGGCGCGGCTCGAAGGAGTCCCGGACCGCGTCGGTCAGCGCGGCGTCGCCCTCGGCCGTGCGCGGGAAGCGGTCCAGGATGCGCGGCCCCAACGGGCGCAGTCCGGCGTCGGTGTCCCGGACCGCCAGCTCGTCGAGGGCCCAGGGCCAGTTGGTGCCGCGGACCGCGTAGTCGCGGAGCAGCCGCAGGGCCTGGCCACGGCCGTAGGTGGCCAGGTGGCCGAGGACGGAGAGGGCCAACCCGGTGCGTTCCTCGTCGCCACGGGCGGCGTCGTCCGGGTGGAAGAGGTGCTCGGCGATCGGGCCGAGGTCCGCGCCCAGCTCCAGGTAGAGCCTGGCGTAGTAGAGCGAGCGGCGTTCCAGCTGCCAGTCCGGGCGTGGATCGTGGAGCACACAGTGCTCCAGGGCGGCCACCGCCTCCGCCCTGGGGGCGGCCAGCGCGTGCAGCCACCCGTCACCGCGCCCCCGCTGGAGGAGCCCCAGAAGGGTCCCGCTGGGCGCTATGCCGGTTTCGGTCGGACTGGCGAACATATGAGTCAGCATCCGGTGCGTTGTCATCGGTGGCAACGGGATTTCCCGCTGGCCGGCTCCTTGCCGGTGACACAGGTTCTACACCCGATGTGCCACCGTGCGCGCCCCGTGCGGCGGCTGAATCTCTTACGGAGCGGGTAGGGCTGTGCAACAGTCTGGAGTCGTCCGTGCCGACCGCTCCGGCCGTCAGGCCCGACTCGCCGTATCGAGGTCAGCCATGCTCTCCTCCCAGAATCCCAAGCCCACGCTGGACGATGTCCCGGCCGGGCCCACGCTCGACGAGCTGATCGATCGCGCCCGCCGGTTGCGGGACGACCTCGACGCGGCCCGCCGCGCGGACTCCCGGGACACCGCCGGTGAGCCGGTGCGGCGGGCCGCGTGGGAGCTGGTCGGCAGCTGGCTCGACGACGTCGGGGAGCAGCTGCACGAGCTGCGGGCCGCGCCCCGTCCGCCGGCCCCGGCCGCCCCCACCCCGCGGGTGGGCAGCGCGGAGTGGAACCTGCTGACCGACGGGGTGGTGTGGTCGGACGAGCTGTTCGCGATCTTCGGCCGCCCCGTGCGGGAGGGGCCGCTCACCCTGGACCAGCTCCCGTCGTTCCTGCCCGCCGAGGACCAGCCGGCGCTGACCGCGGCCGTCACCGGCTGCCTGGTCGACGGCCGGCCGATGGACTGCGAGTTCCGGATCACCAGGCCGGACGGCTCGCTGCACACGGTGCGGATGGCCGGCGAGCCGGTGCTGGACGACGAGGGCGGCACGGTCGCCATGTGGGCGATGATCAGGGATGTCGGCGAGGTGGCGCACCCGGTGCCCAGCCAGCGGCGGCCGGAGGCGGCCGAGGTGCTGCCGGACCCGGGCGAGGAGGCGGCCGGCGGCCGGGAAATCGAGCGCGCGCTGACCGCGGCGGCCCACGCCCCGGCGGTGGCCGCCACGCCGGCCGCGCCCGGCGTGCTGGAGCTGGCCGCCCGCTACCTGCCGGCCGGGCACGGCGCGCCGATGACGGGCAAGTGGTCCGACTGTCTTGAACTGCCGGAGGGTGGCGCGTTGTTGAGCGTCGGCGACCTGGCGGGCCGGGGCCCGGCGGCGGTGGCGGGGACGGCCACCGCGCTGGGCGCGATCCGGGGCATCGCGCTGGCCGGGCAGCCGCCGGCCGCGCTGCTCGGCCATCTCAACCAGCTGCTGGACCGGGGCCCGCACCCGGTGCTGGCCAGCGTGTTGTGCTGCCGGTACGAGCCCAGGGACGGCCGGCTGACCTGGGCCCAGGCCGGCCACCCGGCGCCGCTGCTGTGCCGGGGGGGCACCGGCTGGGCGCTGCCCCGGCCGACCGGCACCCTGCTGGGCGCCGTCTCGGACGCCGCCTACGCCGAGCGGACGGACCGGCTCCAGCCCGGGGACGTGCTGGTGCTCCATACTGATGGACTGTTTTCGGACATCCCAGCACGCGGTGTGACCGGCCACGCGGGGGACCAGCGGCTGCTCAAACTGGCCGGCCGGCTGAGCGCGGCCGGCAGCGCGGCGGAATGCCTGCGGCTGATCGCCGACGAGCGGGTCGAGCAGGATCTGACCGACGACGCCTGCGTCCTGGTCGCCCGCGTCACCCGCTGACCCCGGCGCCGGCGAAGCCCGGGGGCGGCAGGGTCGGTGACCGGCCGCCGACCGGCGCGCAGCGGCGGGGCCGCGTGCCGAGTGCGGGGCCGCGTGTCGGCGGCGGGGCGCGGAGCGCCCGAGCGCACGCCCGGGCGCGCGGCGCCACGACCGGCGGGGCCGGGGCGGCAGGGCCCGGTGACCGCCG
Source organism: Streptomyces chisholmiae (assembly GCF_031845445.1). Lineage (NCBI taxonomy): Bacteria > Bacillati > Actinomycetota > Actinomycetes > Kitasatosporales > Streptomycetaceae > Streptomyces > Streptomyces chisholmiae. The sequence continues at coordinate 7,729 of NZ_JAVREO010000013.1, forward strand.
ACGCGAAGCGCCGGGCGCGGGGCAGCAGGGTGATGCGCGCAGCCGGCGATCCGTGCGGCGGGGCACCGGGGCCGGCCGGCGGCGGGGCGCGGGACCCTCCACCACACGCCCGGCGCGCGGCGCCAACAGGGGCGCTGTGCAAGCGCGAAGCGCCCGGGGCCGACACCGCAGCAGCAGCCGGACCGGCGCGGAAGGTCGAACGGGCTCGGCCCGGGGCAGGCCCGGCCGCGGGCAGCCGGGGGGCGAAGCGCTGGGGCCGGTGGCGCCGGCGCGGCCCGTCGGGGCTCGGGCCTCGGTCCCGGCCCGACGCAGAGGTGCTCGGCTCGGCTCGGCCGTAGGCTGGCCCCTGCGGTCCAACTCTCTTGTGTGGAGGCCATGATGGGGGATTCCGAGTGTGCGCGTGTGGTGCGCGGTCACCTCACCGGGGGTGAGGAGCTGCGGGCGGCCGTTTCGGTCTACACGGGCGCCGGCCTCAGCCGTGTCGTCCTCGGCGTCACCAACCGCCGGGTGCTGGCGATCAGGAGCGGCTACTGGTCGATCCGGGACAGGGGGCTGCTCTGGGCCGACCCGGTGGAGGAGGTGGCCCTGGCCCAGCGGACACGGGACGTCCGGGTGAAGGGCGCCTACACCGGCAACACGTACCTCCGCCTCCGGCGGGCCGACGGCAGCGAGCTGCGGTTGAACCCCCGCAGCGGCTTCGCCGGCGACCACGCCGGCACCAGGAAGAACGTGGATCGGCTGTACGTGGTCATCCCCGGTCGTTTCTGACCCGCGCGCGCCCGCGGTTCCCGCGCGGCGCCCCCTGTCCGCCCGCCGCCGGGGCGGCGGGCGGCGGGGTCAGACCAGGCGGGGGGCGCCCGCCGGGCGGGGCAGCGTCTGGGACAGCTCCTCCCGCAGCTCCTCGATGCGCGCGTAGCCGGCGTAGTAGCCCGTCAGCCGGTACATCTCGCGGAGCCGGTCCCAGGTGCGGTGGGAGGAGTTCTCCGCCACCGAGGCCAGCGCCAACCTGGCGTACCGGTCGGCCTGTTCCGGGTCGTCGTCGATGAAGCAGGCCGAGGCCAGCGAGATCTGGTCGAAGATCCGGGCCCGCTTGAGGTCGCCGGCGCGCAGCGCGAGCGCCTGCTTGGCGTGCCGCTCGGCGTGCGGGGCGGCGGTCGGGTCGTGGTCGGCCAGGGTCCGGTAGGCCAGCGCCTGCATGCCGTGCAGGTCGGCCTCGTCGAACAGCTGCATCCAGCTCGGTGGGGGCACGTCCCCCCGGTCGGAGACGAAGAGGTCCTCCGCCTCGCCCAGGGTGCGGCGCATCGCCTGGCCGTGGCCCATCGAGGCCTGCGCCCAGGCCTCGATGGTGCGCAGCATGGCCCGGGTGCGGGGCAGCGCCTCGTCGCCCATGCCGGCGTTGGCCAGCCGCATCAGGTCCAGCGCGTCGTCCGGCCGGCCCAGGTGCACCATCTGGCGGGCGGCCCGGGAGAGCGCCTCGCCGGCCCTGGGCCGGTCGCCGCCCTCCCGCGCGGCGTGCGCGGCGATCACGAAGTACTTCTGCGCGGTGGCCTCCATCCCCACGTCGTGCGACATCCAGCCGGCCAGCACCGCGAGGTTGGCCGCCACCCCCCACAGCCTGCGCTTGAGGTGCTCCGGATGCTGGTAGGCCAACAGGCCGCCCACCTCGTTGAGTTGGCCGACCACCGCCTTGCGTTGCAGACCGCCACCGCGGGCCGCGTCCCAGGCGCGGAACACCTCGACCGAGTGTTCCAGCGCCTCGATCTCCTCGGAGCCGATGGGGGCGGCCTCGTAGCGGTCCAGCCCGGGGTCGTCCAGTGCTGAGCCGGGGCCACGGGTGTCGGGGGTCGTCCTGAGCCAGTCGTGCATGGCGTCGCTGAGTGCGGAGCCGGCGGCGAGCGCGGCGCCCGCGCCCACCATGCCGCGTCGGTTGAGCATGAGGTCCATTCCCGTGAATTCGGTGAGGACCGTGGCCGTCCGCCAGGGGGTCCAGGGCAGTCCGTGGATGGACGGCCGCCTGGCCGCGCTGTCTGGCCGGCGCAACCCGAGGTCCTCGATGGTCACGACACGGCCGAGTCGCTCGGTGAACAGCGTCGCCAACACCTCGGGCACCGGGTCCCGCGGGGTCTCGCCGGTGTCGATCCACCGACGCACCCGCGATGTGTCGGTGGCCAGCTGGGGGAAGCCCTGGGCCGCCGCCTGCCGGTTCACCAACCTCGCGAGTTCTCCCTTGGACCATCCGGCGAGCCTGAACAGGTCCGCCAGCCTGGTGTTGGGTTCTCTGCTCACGTCAAGCCCCCAGGATCTCGGCTGAGTTGACAGTAACCGGGCCGGTACCCCGGCATGACAATTCGCCAGGGTTCGCCAGGGCTCGCCAGATGGTGTGCCACCCGTCCGAGGGGGTGATGTGTAACCAGGCGCCACTGCGGCACCGGGCCGGCGGGCACGTCCCCCAGGATGTCCGACGGACCGACGGCCGGCGGCGGCGCTCCCCCTCTCCGGCGGCACTGAAGGGATCTCGTCCGGACATGTACCCAGCACCCTCTCCCGTGGCCATCCGGCACCGCGTCGTGCCGGCGGCATCGCCCGGCGGTCAGCTCGGCGCCCGCCCCGAGGAGCGGGTGCGCCGCTCGCCGCAGCCCGGGTCGCCGCTGCCGGGCGCCCCCCGCCTGGAGTTCGCCGGGGCCGGCGGCGAGCGGCTGCGCGACGCGCTGGCCGCCGTGCGCCGGCTCTGCCCCGAGTTCGCCCCGGCGCGGGTGCTCCGGGACGCCGCCGGCACCGTGGTGCTCGCCGGCATGGCCGGCCGCCGGGCGGTGGTGGCCAAGTGCGCGCCCGAGCCCACCCCGGAGCGGGCCGCCAGATTCGATCAGGAGATAGCGGCCAACCGCGCGTTCTCGCGGCACCGGCCGCCGGTGCGGGTGCCGAAGCTGATCGCCGACGCCCCGGAGGAGCGGGTGCTGGTCACCGAGTTCGTGCCGGGCCGGGCCGCCGCCCCGCTGCGCCACCCGGCGCTGCCGCCGTCGACCGCCGACCTGCGGGCGGCGCTGGCCGCCGTGGGCCGGCTCAACAGCTGGCGCCCGCCGGCCGGGGTCTTCCCCGACGCGGTCAACTACCCGGCCGAGCTGACCCGTTACCAGACGCTCGGGCTGCTGACCGAGCGGGACGTGAGCGACCTGAAGACGCTGCTGCGCGACCTGCGCAGCCGGGGCCGGCAGGGACCGCCGCGGCAGTTCTGTCACGGCGCGGCACTGCCGCCCCAGGTGCTGCTCTCCCCCACGGGCCCGGTGCTGGTCGGCTGGGGCGACGCCGGCTGGTACCTGCCCGGGTACGACCTGGCCTCGCTGTGGGCGGCGCTGGGCGAGTCCCCGCTGGTGCGCCGGCAGATCAGCCAGCTCGCCCAGGCCGGCGGCCGGACCGCGCGGGACGCGTTCCTGGTGAACCTGATGCTGGTGCTCACCCGGGAGATCCGGCTCTGCGAGCGGGCGGTGCGCCGGGCGATGGACCGGCCGGGCAGCGCCTCGGCCGACCGCACCGCCGGGCCGGCGCCCGGCGAGGAGAAGCGACTGCTGCTGCGCCGTCTGCACGAGGACTGGTCCCGGGCGCGCAGCGCCGTCCGGGCCGCCGTGGGCACCCGCTGACCGCCGGCCCCTGGACCGCCGGACGACTCCGGCCCTGGGCGGAAAGTCGCCCGCGCCCAGGGCCGGTTACCCCTCGACGGCGGGACGTCGGCCCGGCGGCGCGGTAGCGTGCGACGGCCGGCGGAACGCCGCCGGTGTGGTCGCGACCGGGCTGGGGGCGAGCGTCCGTATGGTGCCGTTGGCGGAGGACGACCCGCGGCGGGTCGGTGCGTACCGGTTGCTCGGTCGGCTGGGCGAGGGCGGCATGGGCCGCGTCTACCTGGGCCGTTCGGTGGGTGGCCGGGCAGTGGCGCTGAAGGTGGTGCACCCGCGGTTGGCCTCGGTGCCCGGCTTCCGCCAGCGTTTCGCGCGGGAGGTCCGGGCCGCCCGCGCGGTCTCCGGGCCCGGCACGGTCCCCGTGGTGGCGGCCGATCCGGATGGCCCGGTCCCCTGGCTCGCCTACGCCTATGTGCCGGGCCTCGCGCTCGCCGACGCGGTCCACGCGTACGGGGCGCTGCGGCCCCGCACGGCCTGGTGGCTGTTGGCCGGGCTGGTCAGCGCGCTGGGCTCGGTACACGACCGCGGCGTGGTCCACCGCGATCTCAAACCGTCCAACGTGCTGCTCACCCACGACGGCCCCCGGCTGATCGACTTCGGCATCGCGCGCGCGGCCGACGACGCCACGCTGACCGGGACCGGCATGGTCGTCGGCTCGCCCGGCTACCTGTCACCCGAGCAGGCCGGCGGCGGCGAACTGACGGCGGCCAGCGACGTGTTCTCCCTCGGCGCCGTGCTCGTGCACGCGGTGACCGGGCACGGCCCCTTCGGTGCGGGTTCGGCCCCCGAGTTGCTCTACCGGGTGGTGCACCAGGAGCCGGAACTCCCCGACCTGCCCGACGGGTTGGCCGAGATCGCCCGCCGGTGCCTCGCCAAGCGGCCGGCGGACCGGCCGCTCCTGGCCGACCTGCGGGAGGCGGTCGCCGCACACGCCGACCACCGGGCCGCGCTCCCCTCGCCCGTCGCCGCCGAGCTGCTCCGCCGCGCCGAAGAGCTGCTCAACCTCGAACTCGCGCCGCTGACCCGCCCGTCGCGGCCGGTGGCGCACACCGCCGTGCCCACCGCCGTCGACCCGGCCGTGGCGCTGGCGGCCGAGCCGACCGTCAGTACGCCGCCGGCCGACGCCGTCGTCCCACCCTTCTGGTTCGCGGTGCCGGTGCCCCGCCCCCTGCTCTCCGCGGACGGGGAACCGGTGGCGGAGCTGGCGCCGGGCGCCTGGTACCTCGCCGAGCGCGCGCACGGCGACACCCTCCACGTGCTGGCCGGTGACGGCCGGCGCGGCCTGCTGCACGACACCGACGGAATCGAGATCGGCCACCACGGCACGGCGGAGCGCCAGGAGCAGACGGCCGCCGACGAGGCCCAGGACGCGCCGCGGACTCCGGCCCCCGAGGCGGGGCCGTTCTGGTTCGCGGTGCCCGAACACCGCCCGCTGCTGTCCGAGGACGGGGCACCGGAACCAGTGGCCGAGCTGGCGCCCGGGGCGTGGTACCTCGCGGTGCGGGCGCGCGGCGACGCCCTCGAAGTCCTCAGCGGTGACGGCCGGCGCGGCCTGCTGCACGACACCAGCCGCATCCAGCGGGGCGACGATCCACGCTGACGACCCGCCGGTCCGGGTCCGGCGCGGCCCGGCCGTCGCCCGCCGCCGGCGCGGTCAGTGGGTGAGCACCGTCTTGCCGGGCAGCCGCCCGGCGCCGGCCTCCGCGTGCACGGCGGCCAGCTCGGCCACCGGGCGGCGGGCGACGACGTGCGGCCTGACCTTGCCGGCGTTCACCTTGGCGACCAGCTCGGCCAGTTGGGCACCGTCGGGGCGGACCCAGAGGCTCGCGCCGCGCACGCCCCGGGCGGGGGCCTCGGGGATCGGGCCGGCGGAGCTGGCGGCGACGCCCCCGTCGGCGACGTACTCCGTCAGCCGCGCCAACTCCGCCGGGGCGACGCGCACATGGTTCACCACGACCTGGAAGGGGCCGCCCACCGCGGCCGGGCCGGCGGCGAGGTCGAGCGGGCCGACGACCCGGTCCGCGCCGTAGCCGCGGAGCCGGTCGGCGTGCCGCGCCGCGTCCACCGCGGTCACGGTCGCGCCCGCGTCGACGGCGAGCTGGACCACGAGGCTGCCGACCGCGCCGCCCGCCCCGTTGACCAGGACGGTCTGGCCGGGCTTCAGCTCGGCCAGCTCGAACGTGGTCTGCCAGGCCGCCAGGCCGGACAGCGGCAGCGCGGCGGCGTCGGCCAGCTCGGTCGTCCGGGGCGCCCGGGCGAGGGACGTGGCCGGGGCGAGCGCGTACTCGGCGGCGCCGCCGGCGGAGTCGAGCGGCAGCATCGCCACCACCGGGTCGCCGACCGCCAGGCCGGTCACGTCCGCGCCCAGCTCGGCTACGGTGCCCGCCAGGTCGATGCCCGGCACGTAGGGGAGGCGGATCGGCAGCAGCTCGGCCAGCGCGCCGGCGCGGATGTGGTCGTCGACCGGGTTGAACGAGGTGGCCGCCACCCGCACCAGCACCTGCCCGGCGCCGGGCACCGGCCGGTCGACGTTCTCGTGGCGGAGCACCTCGCTGCTGCCGAACTCGTGGAAACGTATGGCCTTCATGGCACTTCCTTCAGGGGGTCTGGGCCGTCGCCCACGGTCGGGGCGAGCGGCGGGGTGCGCGCCGAGAAGGCCGAGGTCAGACGGTCCTTCACGGTGGCCGAAAGCAGGTCATTCACTTGCCTTGGCAAGCACTCGGGCTCGCCGAGGCACATCACAACGTAGCCCACGGCGAGTTGCCCAGGCAAGTGAAATGAGTTGCCCAGGCAAGTAATCCCGGTTGCCGGAGCAAGTGATCAGCGCTCCCGGGCCCCTATGATGGGACGCATGGATACTCAGTCGCCCTGGCTCGACGACGACCAGCAGGCCCTGTGGCAGGCGCTCCTCACGGTCGTCATCGCGCTCCCGGCGGCGCTCGACCGCCAACTGCAACGGGACGCCGGCATCAGCAACTTCGAGTACGGGGTCCTGGCCCAGCTGTCCATGGCCGACGAGGCCACCATGCGGCTCAGTGACCTGGCCCGGGTCTCCGACAGCAGCCAGCCCCGGCTGTCGAAGGTGATGGACCGCTTCGAGGCGCGCGACTGGGTCGCGCGCCGGCCCGACCCCGAAGACGGCCGGTACACCCTCGCCGCGCTGACCGAAGCCGGCCGACAGAAGCTGGCGGAGAGCGCGCCGGAACACGTCGCGCAGGTGAGGCGGCTGGTGTTCGACCCGCTCAGCGCCGCCCAACGGCGGCATCTCACCCCCGCGCTCACCCGGATCGCCGCCACCGTCCGGCGGGAGCTCGAAGGCGGCTGAGCACCGCCCGGCGGCTCCTCAGCACGGACGGGGCACGGCGCGGCGACGGGGCCTGGTCAGCCCTGGAGCAGCGCCGGATCAGCCCTGGAACATCTCCGCCGGCAGCGGCTTGAGCAGCTGGTACAGCTCGTCCGTGATCGGCCGCTCCCAGCTGGCGATGGTGACCAGCACCCCGTCGCTGCGGTCGAACTGCACGCAGGAGACCCGGCCCTCGCTGCACTTCACCCGCCGGACGATCAGCAGGTTCCCGTCGTGCATCACCGGGACCTCCTCGGTACCCAGACAGCGCACGTCGTCCGTCAGCTCCAGCGCCGCCATCAGCTGGTGCACCTCGAACGGGACCTCGTCCTCCGCGCGCTCCCTGGCCGGCGAGCCCTCGGGCAGGTTGCCGATCACCATCGCCGGGCCGCGCCCGCCGAACAGGTCGTAGCGCAGCACCACGCCCTGACAGCTGCCGTCCGGCGCGGGCAGCAGGCCGGCGCCGAGCACCCCGGGCCAGTCACCCGGATCCATGGCCAGCACGTCGAAGTCGGGCCCGGCGGGGGTGGGGGCGTTGCGGCGGCGGAGGAACGACATGCCCGCCATGGTACGTCGACGAGGCCGGACCCGACGGCCGAGGGCCGGCCGGGACGGGGTGCCGGGCGGTCGGGCCGGCGCGGCCGGCCGGCGGGGTGCGCCGGCGCCGCCGCCGGACCGGGTCACCGGCCGGCCGGCGGGCCATCTCGGCGGCCCGGCCCGGCAGTTGCCGGGGCGCCGAACGGGCGCGCCGGACGGTCAGCCGCCGAGCGCGGCCGGCCGGCGGACGGTCCCGCTCGGCACCGGCCGGCCGTCGTCCAGCACGAGCGCCGTCATCGCCTCGTCGGGCACCTCGAAGGGCGCCCGGACGCCGCACCGGGAGGCCGGGGAAGCCAAACCGCGGTGGTACGCCGGGGTGCCCCAGGACGACCACGAGGTGCTCGCCGGCGACCAGGGCGGCGCAGCGCACGGCGGCGGAGCCGGCACCGGTGCGCTGCGCGGTGGGCAAGCACGGCGCACGGCGCCCGGGCGAGCGCCGGCTCGCCGCCGACCCGGCGGCGGGTGCGCGGCGCTCGCCCGGTCAGGGTCCGGTCGGGGGCGACGGCGCCGAAGGAGAGGCCGGCGAGCCGGGCGGCGGGGCCGGCGCGCGGGGCCTCGACCAGGTCGGCCTCCTCGGCGGTGGGGGAGGCGGCGAGGCAGACGGCCAGGACCGCCGGCCGGGCGGCGGCGGTCCCGGGGCGGGTGGTCCGGGTGGTCGTGGCCCACCCGTCGCTGCTGGTCCGGGTGGGTACGGCACCCGAGGGGCCCGCCACGACCGCACGGACCACCGCCACCGGCGCCAACGGCCCGCCGGCGCGGGCCCGTCGGGGCCGTGCCGCCCCGGTCAGGCCGGGTCGGCCGGCGGGGCCTGCCGGGCGGCGGACAGCCGGTAGGGGCCGGTCCGCCACTCCCAGCCGTGCCGGAGCACCAGCGCGGCCAGGTCCCGGTGGGTGAAGGAGACCCGCTCCCGCAGCGCGCACACGTCCGGCCAGGAGAGGGCGGCGCCGCCGGCCAGGGCCGTGGCCAGCGCGCTGGTCACGGCCGGGTCCACCGGATGGCGCCGCAGGTCGGGCAGCGTCCGGTGGCCGTCGGTGCGCAGCAGCCCCCAGCCGCGCTCGGCGCACCGGGCCACCAGGGCGCGGTGCCTGGCCACCTGCACCGCCAGCGCCAGGTCGGTGATCGCGCCGACCGTGACCAGCACACAGCCGCCGTCCTCGGTGACCACCAGCAGGTCCGGGCGGTAGCGGTGGGCCACGCCGTCGAAGGCGCAGGTCACCACCGGCGGCTCCTCGGTGAAGTCGGCGACCTGCGGCGCCGCGTCGAGCAACTCGACGACATCCAGCACCCGTTGGGAGGAGTACCGGACCTCGCGCCCCAGCTTGTGGCTGAGCCAGCGCCCCGAACGGTCCCCCGGCTCCACCGGCGGTTCCGCCGGCTCGGCGTCGGGGGCCGGGCCCCGGGCGGGACCACCGGGCCAGTCGATCCCGGCCGCCAGCCGCCCCCAGCGCAGCCGGGCCCGCTCGGCCCGTGCCGCGTCCCGCCGCCTCCGCCGCGCCACCGCCCGGCGGCGCTCGACCAACTCGGCTACCGCGCGCTCCAGTTGGCGGGCACCCGCGTCGGAGGCGCCGGCCAGGCGCGCCAGCTGGGCGACCGCCTGCCCGCTGTTGACCCCGGGCAGCAGGGCCTCGGCGAGCACCAGCAGCCGCGCGGCCGGGGCGGCCTCGCCGGTCAGGCGTTCCCCGGCCCCGGCCGGCCGATCACCGGGACCGGCCATCCGTTCCCCGAAACCGTCCGGCCGCTCCCGGGAGGCGGTCTGTCCCCCGGAACCGGCCGGCTCCTGCCCGGCGGCCGGCCGATCACCGGGGCCCGCCGGGGCCGCCCCGGCCGCCCGGTCGCCACCCCGCGGGGCAGCCGACAGTCCGAGACCCGCCCGCAGCAGCTCGGCCAGCCGCCGGGCGGCCGGCTCGTCGGAGGTCGCGAGCCCGGCCACGGTCCGCTGCTGGAGCTGGCGGGCCCGCTCGCCGGTGAGCCCCAGCTCCCCGCCGACCGCGGCCAGCGACCGCGGCACCCCGTCGTCCAACCCGAACCGGCCGGCCAGAACGGTGCGTTGGCGGGGCGGCAGCGCCGAGAGCGCGGCGGCCAGCAACTCCCGCAGGGCGAGCACCGCGTCCGGGTCACCGGCCTGGATCGCCGCCCGGTCGGGCGCCCGCCCGCCAAGGCCCGGGTGCCGGCACTCCAGGAGCCAGTCGTCCAGCAGCAGCCGCCGGTCCCGCCGCCACAGCCGGTCGGCGGCCGCCCGCCGGGTCGGCGCCGCCTCGCCGGCCAGGGCCGCGGTCACCGGTCGGCGCAGGAACTCCTCCGCCCGGGTCGGGGCGAGGCGCTGCCCGGTGCGGTCGGTCCACTCCGCCAGCACCTCATCCAGCGCGGCCGGGGGCACGGCGGCCGACGCCCTGGCGCCCCGGGCGGCACGCGCCGACTCCCGCCGCTGCGGCCTGCCCCGCTCCCACTCCGCCAACCGGCCGGCCCAGTCGTACTCCGGCTCGGTGGCCAGCCGGGCACGGAGCCAGGCCAGCGCGCCGGACCGGTCGACGCGCTCGGCCGGCGGGATCAGGCGGACGGCGCGGGCGGCGATCGCGCCCGGCGAGCGGCCGTGCGCGGCGGCGATCTCGGGGAGCGAGCGGCCGACGCCGATCGCCTCGACCAGCTCGGCGCACTCGGCGAGCGTCCAGCCCCGCCCCTGCCGACTCCGGTCGGCCGGCTCCGCCAACTCGGCCATGCCGTCCCCCTGTTCCTCGACGTCCCGCCAGTGTTTCCCGCCGACCCGCACGGTAGTGGGGCGGCCTCGACGCCCACCGGGTCAGGTCCCGTCAGGGCGTCTCCGGCGGCTCCTCGCGGACCGTGGCGACCTGCCGGTACAGCTCCGCCGCCTCGCCGCCGCGCCCCAGCCGCTCCAGGCAGAGCGCCTCGTCGTTGCGGCTGTTCAGGGAGTCCGGATGGCTGGGGCCCAGCACCCGCTCGCGGGCCAGCCGGACCCGCTGGAAGCGCTCCAGCGCCTCCTCCCAGCGGCCCAGCCAGCCGAGCGCCACCGCGATCTCCCGCTCGCTGACCAGGGTGTCCAGGTGTTCGGCGCCCAGGCTCGCCGCCCGGGCCCGGCAGACCTCGGTGGCCTCGGCCAGGGCCTCCGCCCAGCGGCCGAGCCGGCCGAGCGTCATGCCCCGGCCATGCCGGGCGCGCAGCGTCTCCGGGTGCTCCGGGCCCAACGCCCGCGCCCTGGCCTCGACCAACCGCTCGTAGAGCGGCAGCGCCTCGGCCGGCCGGCCCAGCCGGCCCAGGCAGATGCCGACCTCGTAGACGACCTCCAGGGTGTCCGGGTGCTCGGCGCCCAGCAGCTCCGCCCTGGCCTCGGCGGCCTGCCGCAGCCCGGCCAGCGCCTCCCCCCAGCGGCCCAGCCTGGCCAGCGCGTAGGCCGCCTCGTACTGGCTGGTCACGGTGGACTCGTGCGCCTCGCCGAGGGCCTCCCTGCGGCGCTCGGCGACCGCGCTGTGCACCTCGTGCGCCTCCGCCCAGCGGCCGAGGCGGCCCAGGCTGAGCCCGGCCCGGTGCCGGCTGAGGAGCACCGCCAGGTACTCGGGCGACGGGCCGCGCCGGGTCGCCGGCGGATGCGCCAGGACGGTGGCGGTCAGGCCCGTCCACTGGCCGGTGAGCCCGGCCGAGCGGTCCGGTGGGGCGACCCGCAGCGACCAGGCGCCGCTGGCCCGGGAGCCGACCCGCATGCCACGCGTCCAGTCCGGCAGCCGCGCCAGCTCGCCGGCCCGCCGCGGCACGGCCAGCTGGGCGCCGGCCGCGGCGGCCGGCGGCCGGCCGAGCAGCCGGCGGGCGAGCCCGGCGGCGTCGGCCGGCCGCGCGTCGGGGTCCTTGGCCAACAGCGCCAGGATGAACCGGTCGAGCCCCTCGGGCAGTTCGGGCCGCAGCAGCCGGGGCGGCTCGGGCTCGGTGTCCCGGTGCCCGATGAGGATGGCCCACGGGTCGCCGAGGTCGAACGGCGGGGCGCCGGTGGCCAGTTCGTAGAGGACGCAGCCGAGGGAGTAGAGGTCGCTCCGGGCGTCGACGTTGACCCCGGCGATCTGTTCGGGCGACATGTAGTGCGGGGTGCCCATGGCCATGCCGGCGCTGGTGAGCTTGGTGGACAGGCCGATGTCCTGGGCGAGCCTGGCGATGCCGAAGTCCAGGATCTTCACCGTGCCGTCGGGCAGCCGCATGATGTTGGCCGGCTTGAGGTCGCGGTGCACCACGCCCTGTTCGTGGGTGTAGGCCAGCGCCGTGGCGACCTGGTCGGCGATGTCGGCCACCAGCTCGACCGCCAGCGGTCCCGGCCCTGCGGTCTGGAGCAGCTCGCTGAGGTTGCGCCCGTCGAGCAGCTCCATCACCAGGTAGAGGATGCCCTCCCACTCGCCGAAGTCGTGGACCACGGTGACCCCGCGGTGCTGGAGCCCGGCGGCGACCCTGGCCTCCCGCCGGAACCGCTCCCGCAGCACCCGCAGGAAGGAGTCGTCGTCCTGCTGACTCCCCAGGGGCTTCAGGCACTTGACCGCGACCCGCCGGCCCAGCGCCTCGTCCCGGGCACGCCAGACCTCCCCCATGCCCCCGCGTCCGATGAGTTCGAGCAGCTGGTAGCGCCCCTGGAGCAGTACGCCTTCCGCCATCGTCCGGTTCCCACCCCCCGTCGTCGAGCCGTTGTCCACCCCCGCCTCCCAGTATGGCGCCCCGGGCTGGACGTTCCTATGGCATGCGGCGGGAAAGCGGTGGAACGGGCGGATTCGGGACCCGGGTTGACGCGCCAGCGGCCACGGACCCGCCCGGCCCCCGCCGTCAGACCCGGCTGGGCGAGCGCTCGGCCGGCACGGGGGTGGCGTCGGCCGGCGGGGCGGGCAGCCGACTGCCCTCGATGTCCACGTGCGGCAGCCGCCGGCCCAGCCAGCCGGGCAGCCACCAGCCGGCCCGGCCGACCAGGACCAGCACCGCCGGCACCAGGGTGAGGCGGACCAGGAAGGCGTCCACCAGCACGCCGAACGCCAGGGCGAAGGCGATGGGCTTGACGATGGCGTCCTCCATGGTGACGAAGCTGGCGAAGACCGCGAACATGATCAGCGCGGCCGCCGTGACCACCCGGAAGGCCAGCGGCGCCCCCTCCCGCACCGCGACGACCGGGTCGGCGCCGAGCGCCTGCCGCTCGTGCACCCGGGAGACCACGAACACCTCGTAGTCCATGGCCAGTCCGAAGAGCACCGCCATCAGGATGATGGGCAGGAAGCTGACCACCGGACCGGTCCTGGCCACGTCCAGCGCGCCGGCCAGCCAGCCCCACTCGAAGACCGCGGCGACCGCGCCGAAGGACGCGGCGACCGAGAGCAGGAAGCCGAGGGTCGCCTTCACCGGCACCACCAGCGAGCGGAAGACCAGCAGCAGGATCAGCAGGCCGAGCCCCACCACCACGGCGCCGAACGGCACCATCGAGTCGCTCAGCCGGCTGGAGACGTCAACCGCCACGGCGGTGTTGCCGGTGACCGCCAGGGTGATCCCGGTGTCGGTGGCGTGCGCCCGGGACCAGTCCCTGATGGTGTGCACCAGGTCCTCGGTGCCCGGCTGGTCGGGCCCGGTGGTGGGCACGGCCTCGATCAGCCAGGCGGTGTCCCGCTCGGTCGGCCGGGGCGGCGCCACCGCCGCCATGCCGGGCAGCCCCGCCAGCTGCTCGGCCACGTCCGTCAGCGCCGGCTCGGGGTCGCCGGCGACGTCGGCGGTGTCGGCCAGGACCAGCAGCGGGCCGTTGAGGCCGGGCCCGAACGCCTCGCTGACCGCGTCGTAGGTCTGCCGCTCGGTGCTGGCGGCCGGCGCCGAACCGTTGTCCGGCAGCGCCAGCCGCAGGTCCCTGGCCGGCAGCGCGACCACCAACAGGCCCACCACCACGGCCAGCACGGCGACCAGCGGCCGGCGGGTGACCAGCCGGACCCAGCGCCCGCCGAGGGTGCCGGCCGCCGCCTCCCGGTCGGCACGCCCCTCGCGGCGGGCGGCCCGCGAGCCGGGCCGTGGCCGCAGCCGTTCGCCGCCGAAGCCGAGCAGCGCCGGCAGCAGGGTGACGGCCACCAGCACCGCGATGACCACGGTGGCGGCGCCGCCGAGGCCCATCACGGTCAGGAACGGGATGCCGACCACGGAGAGCCCGCAGAGCGCGACCACCACGGTCAGCCCGGCGAAGACCACGGCGCTGCCCGCGGTGCCCAGGGCCCGCCCGGCGGACTCCTCGGCCGGCATGCCCTGGGCGAGCTGCGAGCGGTGCCGGGAGAGGATGAACAGCGCGTAGTCGATGCCGACCGCCAGGCCCAGCATCACCGCGAGGGTGACGGCGGTGGACGACAGCGTGAACAGGTGACCGCCGACCAGCAGCCCGCCGACCGCGGTGCCCACCCCGACCAGCGCGGAGACCAGCGGCATCCCGGCGGCCAGCAGCGAGCCGAACGTGACGATCAGGACCACCAGGGCGACCAGCACGCCGAAGAGCTCCTTGGCGCTGATCTCCACCCCGGTGGGCGCGAAGGCCTGGCCGCCGACGTGCGTCTCCAGGCCGGCCTCGCGGGCCGGCTCGACGGTCCGCTCCAGGGCGGCGGTGGTGCCGTCCGCGAGGTGGAAGGCCGTCGCCTCGTAGCGGACGGTGGCCAGCGCGGTGCGCCCGTCCGCGGAGAACGTGCCGGCCTCCTCGGCCGGGACCACGGCGGACACCTCGGGCGCCCGGGCGGCGTTGGCGAGCGAGCGCTCGATCGGCTCGGCCCAGCGCTCGTCGGTGATCTGGCTGCCGTCCGGGGTGGTGAAGACCAGCTGCCCCGTGGTGCCGCCGGCGGCCGGCAGGACCTCCCGCATGGTGTCCAGCGCGCGCTGCGACTCCGACCCGGGGATGGTGAACTCGTCGTCCAGCGCGCTGCCCAACGCGCCGCTGACGGCGAGCAGGGCGGCCAACGCGCCGAGCCAGAGCGTCAGCACGAGCCGCCGGCGCCGGAAGGCGCCGCGACCGAGCCGGTAGAGGAGGGTGGCCATGGGTGCTCCACGGGGAGTCGAGTCAACGGGCGATGCGTGGGCCCATGCAACCGGCCCAGCCGGACGCTATCGTGCATACCTGGCGCTTCGCCAAAAACAACCCATCGCGCACATGTTCCCCCCATTCCGCCTCACCGGATGGGGTGGCCGCCGGGTCACCGGGTGGACAGCGACCGACGCGTGTTCGGGCCGGACGACCGGGGCGCCAGCCCGCGTCGGCGTCCTGCCGACCCGTCAGCCGACGGCTGGTCAGCCGGCGCCGGCCAGCACCAAGGAGTCCAGATGAAGATGCTGATCAACGGGCCGGAGCGGGTGGTCGCCGACGCGCTGCGCGGCATGGCGGCGGCCCACCCCGGGCTGCGGGTGGACGTGCCGCACCGACTGGTGCTGCGCGGGGACGCGCCGGTGGCCGGCAAGGTCGCGCTGGTCTCCGGCGGCGGCTCGGGGCACGAGCCGCTGCACACCGGCTGTGTCGGCCCCGGCATGCTGGACGCCGCCTGCGCCGGCCAGGTCTTCACCTCGCCCGTGCCCGACCAGCTGGCCAGGGCCGCGGCCGCGGTGCACGGCGGCGCCGGGGTGCTGCTGGTGGTCAAGAACTACACCGGCGACGTGCTCAACTTCGAGATGGCCGCCGAGCTGGTCGAGGAGAGCGGCGTCGAGGTGGCCCAGGTGCTGGTCGCCGACGACGTGGCCGTCGCCGACGGCGCCACCACGGCGGGCCGCCGCGGCGTCGGCGGCACCCTCTTCGTGCACCGGATCGCCGGCGCCGCGGCGGCGGCCGGCGCCCCGCTGGCCGAGGTGGCCGCCATCGGCCGCCGGGTGGCGGCCGCCAGCCGCAGCTTCGGCGCGGCGCTGCACGGGCCGACCACGCCGGCCAAGGGCAGCCCCACCTTCGACCTGCCGCCCGGCGAGCTGGAGCTGGGCATCGGCATCCACGGCGAGCCGGGCCGCGAGCGGCGGCCGATGCTCAGCGCGGCCGAGCTGGCCGACGTCACGGTCGAGGCGCTGCTGGCCGACCGGCCGGCGCTCACCGACCCGGTGCTGTGCCTGACCAACGGCATGGGCGGCACACCGCTGCTGGAGCTGTACGGCTTCCACGCCGAGGTGGTCAGGGCGCTGGGCGAGCGCGGGGTGACGCCGGCGCGTAGCCTCGTCGGCAACTACGTGACCTCGCTGGACATGGCGGGCTGCTCGGTCTCGCTGTGCCAGCTGGACGAGGGGCTGCTGCGCCTGTGGGACACCCCGGTGTGCACGCCGGCGCTGCGCTGGGGGCGCTGAGTGGGCCGGCGGGCGGGTCGGCTGCCGGATCGGCCGGTGCGTCGCTACGGAAGGAGCCGGAGGTGACGGAGCAGGTGGCGGAACGGGACACCCGGTTCTTCACGGACTGGCTCCGGGCGGCGGCCGAGGCCGTCGCCGCGGAGGAGGACCGGCTCACCGAGCTGGACTCGGCGATCGGCGACGCCGACCACGGGAGCAACATGCGGCGCGGCTTCACGGCCGTGGTCGCCGCGCTGGACGCGGACCCGCCGGGCAGCCCGCGCGAGGTGCTGCTGCTGGCCGGCCGGACCCTGGTCGCCACGGTCGGCGGCGCCTCGGGACCGCTCTTCGGCATCCTGCTGCGGGCCGCCGGCCAGGCGCTCGGCGAGGCGGAGCGGGTGACCGACCAGGAGCTGCGGACCGCGCTGTCCGCCGGGGTCGCCGCGGTCGGCCGGCTGGGCGGGGCGGCCGCCGGCGACAAGACGATGCTGGACGCGCTGCTGCCGGCGACGGCCGCGCTGCCCGACTACGCGGCGGCCGACCGCGCCGCCCGGGACGGCGCGGCCGGCACGGTCCCGCTGCGCGCGCACAAGGGGCGCGCCAGCTACCTGGGCGAGCGCAGCGTCGGCCACGAGGACCCGGGCGCGGCCTCGGCCGCGCTGCTGGTCGGCGCGCTGACGCGGGTGAGCCGGTGACCGGCGGCGGGGCGGCCGGCCTGGTGGGGCTGGTGCTGGTCTCGCACAGCGCCGCGGTGGCCGGCTCGGTGGCGGAGCTGGCCCGCGACCTGGCCGGGGCGGGCCGGCTGGCGCCGGTGGAGCCGGCCGGCGGCACCCGGGACGGCGGGCTGGGCACCAGTGCGGAGCTGATCGCGGCGGCGGCCGGGCGCGCGAACCGGGGCGCCGGGGTGGCCATCCTGGCGGACCTGGGCAGCGCGGTCCTCACGGTCCGCGCCCTGCTGGCCGAGGAGGACGCGCTGCCGCCGCTCGCCCGACTGGTGGACGCTCCCCTGCTGGAGGGCGCGGTCGCCGCGACCCTGGCCGCCTCGACCGGCGCCGACCTCGACGCGGTGACGGCGGCCGCCGAGGAGGCCCGGCACTACCGCACGTCCTGACCGGCCGGCCGCGGGCCCCCGGCCCCGGCCGGCGCCGGGCACCGGGACGGGCGTGCGCGGCACGCACGGGGCTCGGGTCGGCGGCGGGGCCGGGGCGCACGCGCGCCGGGCCGTCCCAGCACCGGGGCGCCGCCCGCGGAGCCGGGGCCGGGCCTGGGCGGGGTCAGGCCGGGTGGGGCGAGGGCGGGGCGAACCAGGTCGGTTCGTCCCTGGTGGCCAACCCGATCCGGGCCAGGGCCTGTTCGGAGAGCGGCGGCAGCTCGTCCAGCGCGAACCAGCCGACCTCGGTGGACTCCTCGTCGTTGACCCGGGCCTCGCCGCCCACCGGACGGCAGAGGAAGTTGATGTCGAGGTACTGGCACTGGTCGCCGTTCGGGTAGCGGACCGGCGGTTGCGTGTCCACCATCAGCACCCGCTCCGCCACGCAGCGCACCGCGGTCTCCTCCTCGACCTCGCGGACCGCCGTCTCGGCCGGCTGCTCGCCCGGCTCGGGGATGCCGCCGATCAGCGTCCACCGCCCGTCGTCCGCCCGGCGGACCAGCAGCACCCGCCGCCGGTCGTCGAGCACGACGGCGCTCACCCCGGGCAGCCAGAGCAGCTGGTGGCCGATGGAGACCCGCAGGTCACGGATGAAGTCGGGGGTGGACATGGTGGCAACCTCAGCGATCGGTCGGCGGGGCGTCGAGCAGGGCACGGCCGGCCGCGTACCGGCGGGCCGGCTCGGGCAGGGGCACCCGCCGGCCGTTGGCCAGCACGGTCAGGCCGCCGGTCGGTGGCGCGCTGGGCGCCGGCGCGGCGCCGATCCGGCGCAGCGCCTGGGCGGCGACGGCGGGCGCCGAGCCGTGCAGGGCGACCCGGCGGCCGGTGAGCGCGGTGAGCTGGCGGCCGATCTCGTCGGCGACCAACTCGTAGTGGGTGCAGCCGAGCACCGCCGACGTGGTCTCGGGCGGGGTCAGCTCGATGGCGGCCTTGATGGCGGCGCTGACCGCGGCGGCGTCCGCCGCCTCGACCGCGGCGGCCAGGCCGTGGCAGGGCACCTCGGTGGCCGGGGCGCCGCCGGCGAACTCGGCCAGCAGTCGCCGCTGGTAGTCGCTGCCGGTGGTGGCCGGGGTGGCCCAGACGGCGAACGGGCCGCCGCCGGCGGCGGCCGGCTTGATGGCGGGCACCGTGCCGATGACCGGGACCGCCGGCTCCAACGCGGCACGCAGCGCCGGGAGGGCGTGCACGGTGGCGGTGTTGCAGGCGACGATCAGGGCGTCCGGCCGCTCGGCCAGCGCCGCCCGGGCGCAGGCCAGCGCGCGGTCGGTGATCCGGGCCGGCTCCAGCGGCCCCCAGGGCATGTGCGCCGGGTCGCCGGACAGCACCAGATCGGCGTCCGGCCGCAGCCGCCGCAGCTCGGCGGCCGCGGCCAGCAGGCCGATCCCCGAGTCCAGAAGCGCGATTCTCACGAGGCCCCAGCCTACGTGGACCGCGTCCGGCGCCCGGGGACGGCCCGCCAGGTCACTTGCGGCCCGGCGTCCACTGCATGCCGAAACCGTACGCGTGGTCCACCGTGCGCTGCGGGCTGACCCCGCGGTCCGGCACCAGGTAGCGGGCCTCGCGGTTGACCACCAGCTCGCCCCGCTCGTTGACCAGGGTGGCCAACACGCAGACCGGCGAGGGGACGTTGCACTCGTCGAGGAAGAACTCGATGGGCGCGCCCCGCTCGGGGGTCAGCGTGACCGTGGCCGAGAGGTCCTGGAAGCTGGCCGCGCCGGAGTAGATGGTCACGAAGATGACCACCCGGCGCAGCTCCTTGGCGTGGTCCAGGTTGACCGTGAGGTTCTCGCCCTGGGCGACGGCACCGGTGCGGTCGTCGCCGTCGAGATGCATGTAGGGCGGCTGGTGGAGCGAGCCGAAGGCGTTGCCCAGGGCCTGGATCACGCCCTTGCGGCCGTCGGTCAACTCGAACAGGGCGCACAGGTCCAGGTCGAGGCCGCCGCCCATGGCCTTGCTGATGCGGTCCTTCCAGCTGGTCTTCTGCGGCGCGTTCCGCTGCTGCCAGTTGAGGTTGACCCGGAGCTGGCCGCTGGTGGCGCCCTGCTTGGCCAGCGAGATGGCCGGGGCGTCCTTGGTGAGCGTGATCTTGCTCAGGTTGATCGCGGAGCCACCGCTGGCGGCCGGCGCGGGCGCCGGGCGCTGGGCGGGGGCCGGCGGCGCGGCCTGGACGGGAGGCGGCGGGGCGGCCGGGGCGGGCGCGGGAGCCGGCGCCGGCTCGTCGTCCACGCTGATCCCGAAGTCGGTGGCCAGGCCGGCGAGCCCGGAGGCGTAACCCTGGCCGACCGCGCGGAACTTCCAGGCGCCCTGGCGGCGGTACAGCTCGCCGATCACGAAGGCCGTCTCGGAGGTGGCGTCCTCGCTGTCGAACCGGGCCACCTCGGCGCCGCTGTCGGCGTCGAGCACCCGGACGTGCAGCCCGGCGACCTGCCCGAAGGTGCCGCCGTCCGCGGAGGCGGCGAGCACGACCTTCTCGATCTCCGGCTCCACCGAGGCCAGGTCGACCGCCAACGTGTCGGCGACCGTGCCGCCCTGCGGCTGCTTGCCCTCGTACCGCACGGCGCCCGAGGCGTGCCGCGCCTGGTTGTAGAAGACGAAGTCGTCGTCCGAGCGGACCCGGCCGTCCTTGAGCAGCAGCGCCGAGGCGTCCACGTCCGGGGTACCGGCAGCCGTGCGCCAGCCGATCTCGACGCGTACGGCCCGCGCGGGCACCGGGACATTAGAGCCTTTGAGCATGGTTGCGTTTCCTCCGTCGGTGGGCATCCTCAACCCCTGTTCGCGCTGGCAACGACTGACTATGCCATCAGGTTCCCGAGCCTCCCGAACGGGCCCTCTCATACCCCATCAGGAAGGGGTTGATCGGCGTTTTTTCCGGAATCCAGCGAATTGCCCGCCCAGGGGTGTGCCGGCCCGGCAAATGACCCGCTAATCGGTCTCCCCAACGACCACATGGTGGGCTTAACTTATGGAGCATGACCCTCCCGCGCCCCTACGGCGGTGGCTACTCCTCCTCCGCCTTCCCCGACACCCCGATCTATGACCGGCTGGTGGCCGAGCGGGGAACCCCGCAGATCGCCCCCATCCGGGTGCCGGCGGCCTACGACTCGATGGGGTACCAACACCCGGCCCCCCAGCCGTCGTTGCCCGCCCTGCCCGCCCTCCCCTCGGCCTCCTCGACGCCGCCCCCGCAGCACGGCGGGTACCAGGGTGGCTACCAGCAGCAGGCCCCGGTCCGGCAGCCCCTCGGGGCGCCGGCGCCCGGCGGCTACCCGGGCCCCGGCGGCCACATCCCGCAGCAGCAGCCCGGGCGTCCCTACCCGGGTCCGGCCGCCCCGCAGGCGCCGGCCCCGCAGCAGATGCGGCCGGCGCCCCAGCCGATGCGCCCCGCCGCGCCGCAGCAGATGCGGCCGGCCGCGCCGCGCCCCGGCGGCTACCAGGGCAACCCGCCCTACCCCCAGCAACCGCAGGCCCAGCAGGCCCCGGCGCCGGGCTACTGGACGGAACAGGGGGCCTGATCGCGGACGACTGAGGGGACCGCGCGGCGCCGGGCGCGCCGGCGGGCCGGGCTCACAACTCGACGTCCTCCAGCACCCCGAGGGCGTCGGGGACCAGCACGGCCACGGAGTAGTAGGCGCTGACGAGGTAGGAGAGCACGGCGCGCTCGTCGACGCCCATGAAGCGCACGTTGAGGCTGGGCGCGTACTCGTCCGGGATGCCGGTCTGGTGCAGGCCGACCACGCCCTGGCGCTCCGCGCCGGTGCGCAGGGCCAGCACCGAGCTGGTGTTGGCCGCCGAGATCGGGATCTTGTCGCAGGGCAGCAGGGGGATGCCACGCCAGGCGTGGACGGGGGTCCCCTCGATCTCGGTGGTCGCCGGGTAGAGGCCACGCGCGGTGCAGGCGCGCCCGATGGCCGCGATGGTGCGGGGATGGGCCAGCAGGAGGCGGGTCTCGCGGCGCCGGGAGACCAGCTCGTCCAGGTCGTCGGGGGTCGGCGGCCCGGTGCGGGTGTACAGCCGCTGCCTGGGGTCGACGTTGTGCAGCAGACCGAACTCCCGGTTGTTGACCAGCTCGTGCTCCTGCCGCTCCCGCAACGCGTCCACGGTCAGGCGGAGTTGCTCCTCGACCTGGTCCATCGGCTCGCTGTACAGGTCGGCGACCCGGGAGTGCACCCGCAACACCGTCTGCGCCACGCTCAGTTCGTACTCCCGGGGCGACGCCTCGTAGTCCACGAAGGTGCCCGGCAGCGTCGGCTCACCGACATGCCCCGAGGCCAGCGCGATGTCGGCCTCACCGCGCCGGTTGTGGGCCGTCGCGGGGCGGGCGGCCTCCCGGTCCAGGTGGGCGCGGAGCGTCGGCGAGCGGTCGGCCAGCTCGGCGACGGCCGCCAGCGGCAGCGCCAGCACGGTGGCGCGGGTTCTGGTCCGCAGGGTGTGCGGCCAGCTGGCCGGCGTGCCGAGCAGCGCCTCGTGGCCGGCGAACGCGCCGCCGCCGAGGGTGCCGAGCGTGGCCTCGCCGTCGTAGGCGCCGGGCACCACCCGCGCCACCTTGCCGTGCGCGATCAGCAGCACCTCGGTGACCGGGCTGCCGGCCTCGGCGACGGTCTCCCCGGCCTGGTAGGCGCGGGCCACACAGCGGTCGGCGAGCGCGTCGAGCGTGCCGGGGTCGTCCAGCCGAGCCAGCGGCGGCAGTTCGCGCAGCTCGGCCGGGATCACCCGGACGTCGGGGCCGGTGGCATAGAACTCCACCCGGCCGTTGCCGAGGGTGTGGGTCAGCCGGCGGTTGACCCGGAAGGTGCCGCCGGAGACCTGCGTCCAGGGCAGGGAGCGCAGCAGCCAGCGGGGCGAGGTGCCCTGGTTCTGGGGCGGGGTCTTGACGGTGCCGGCCAGCTTGCCGGCCGCCTCGGTGCCGAGCGCGGTGCGGTCGGGCGCCTGGGGGGCCGGGCTGGCGGTGGTCGGGGTGGTCACACGGGGCCTTTCGGAGGAGCTTGGGTGCCCGGGCGTCCGGGCACGGCGAGCCGCCGCCGCGCGGCGGAGGTGGCGCGGCGGCGGCGGTCTCTCGGGGGTGGGAAAGCGAGCCGGCCGGGGCAGGGACCGGGTCCGGGACCGGAACGGGCGGCAGCGGCGGTGGCGGCGGGGAACCGTTTCACCGGCGTTCCGCGCCCCGTCGACCGGCCGCCGCGCTGGTCGTCGGCCCTGCGGTCACCCGGAGGTGGACCGGAACCGGCCACGCCCGCCCCGGGAAACGCTCAGTGGCCGATCTCGACATCCTCCAGAATGCCGAGCGCGTCCGGCACCAGGACGGCCACCGAATAGTAGGCGCTCACCAGATAGGAAATGATCGCCTGTTCGCTGATTCCCATGAATCGCACCGACAGGCTCGGCTGGTATTCGTCCGGAATTCCGGTGCGGTGCAGCCCGACCACGCCCTGCCGTTCCGCGCCGGTGCGCAGTGCCAACACCGAACTGGTGCCGGTCGCCGAGATCGGGATCTTGTCGCAGGGCAACAACGGCACCCCGCGCCACGCCGGGACGGAGTGCCCGGCCAGCTCGGTGGGCGCCGGGTAGATGCCGCGGGCGTTGCACTCCCGGCCGAAGGCGGCGATGGCCCGGGGGTGCGCCAGCAGCACGCTGGGCTCCTTCCAGACGGTCGCCAGCAGCTCGTCCAGGTCGTCCGGGGTGGGCGGCCCGGAGTGGGTGTGCCGGCGCTGCCTGGGGTCGGCGTTGTGCAGCAGACCGAACTCCCGGTTGTTGACCAGCTCGTGCTCCTGCCGCTCCCGCAACGCCTCGACGGTCAGGCGGAGTTGCTCCTCGACCTGGTTCATCGGCTCGTTGTACAGGTCGGCGACCCGGGAGTGCACCCGCAACACCGTCTGGGCGACACTCAGTTCGTATTCCCGGGGCGACGCCTCGTAGTCCACGAAGGTGCCCGGCAGCGTCGGCTCACCGACATGCCCCGAGGCCAGCGCGATCTCCGACTCGCCCTGCGCGTTGCGCTGGCTGGGCAACTGGGCCCGGGCGTCAGCGAGATGGGCGGTGAGCGGGGCCGAGCCCGCCGCGATCCGCTGGAAGTCGGCCCGGGCGAGGGTGAGGACGGTGCCGCTGGTGAGCGCGGTCAGGCCGTGCTCGAAGACGCCGGGCTCGGCATCGGTGAGCGCCTCGGCGGCGAAGAACTCGCCGTCCGCCAGCACCCCGAACTCGGTCTCGCTGTCGTAGGCGCCAGGACCGCGCCGGCTGACCTTGCCGTGCGCGATCAGCACCACCCGGTCGGCCGGCTCGCCGCGCCGCACCAACTCCTCACCGGGCCCGAAGTCCTGCTGGACACAGGCCCCGGCCAGCGCCTCCAGGCTGGGCTGGTCGTCGAAGCCGGCCAGGCCGGGCAGCTCGGTCAACTCGGCCGGGATCACCCGGATTTCGGGCCCGGTGGCGTAGAACTCCACCCGGCCGTTGCCGAGGGTGTGGGTCAGCCGGCGGTTGACCCGGAAGGTGCCGCCGGAGACCTGCGTCCAGGGCAGCACCTTCAACAGCCAACGGGAGGTGATCGCCTGCATCTGCGGCGGCGTCTTGGTGGTGGTCGCCAGATTGCGCGCGGCTGCCGTGTCCAGGCTGAGCCGCGGGGATTCCGCCGCTCCGGGAGATCCGGCCTGGTTTTCGGAAGTCGGTTCGATGGAAGTGGTCATGCTGAAGGTGCCCAATCTGGGGTTGTCCGGCGGCGTTGGGGAGGCCCGGATATCCGGGCCGGCCATGAAACTAGGGGCTGTACCCGACGTACCGCAATCACTCAAAAGTGGAGCCAACTGCCGGATTTCCACGGCGAATTACTGGGTAGCTCGCCCGGATCGCCGCGCCCGGCCCAGGAGTTGCCCGACCGGCGAGACCCAACGCCCCCGCCGTGAGCCGACCACGGGCCCGGCCGGCGTGCTGGGCGGGCGGCCGGGGCCGCCGGCCGGAGCGGCGTGGGACCCGGTGCCGGGGCGGGGCAGGACCCGAGGCGGGGGCAGGGCGGGGCGGGGGCGACGCCGGGCGTTCAACGGATAGGGTTGGGGGCGCTCAGTGCTGGGCCCACGCGCCGGCGCACCCAACGGCTGGCGTGGGTCGCGTCCGGTCCCGAACTCGCCCGTCATCCCGGCGGTTCGCGGCGCGCTACGGTGGAGCGGCCAGACGCGCGGGCAGGTCCTGATCGCAGGAGCGGGCCCGAGCGCCTTCGATAACGCACGAGGTTGGGGCACATCAGTCCATGGCTAAGGGCTCGGTCCAGGTAACGCACACCGGAACCGCACGCTGGCGGCGCCGGACGGCCGTCTACGGCTCCGTGGCCGAGGCCCTGGCCGCCGCCGCCGACGGCGACGTGCTGCTGCTCTCGCCCGGCACCTACCGGGAGAACCTGGTGATCGAGCAGGCCGTGACGATACGCGGCCCGCACGACGAGCGGGACGGGCCGGCGCGGATCGCCCCCGTCGAGGGCGTCCCGCTGACCGTGCGCGGCTCGGCCACCGTGCGGGAGTTGCTGATCGAGGGGCAGGACACCACGGCGCCCGCCGTGCTGGTGGAGAGCAGCACGCCGGAGCTGGCCGGCCTGCGGGTGCGCACCGCGTCGGCCGCCGGTGTCGAGGTCCGCGCCGGCGCGCGGCCGACCGTGCGGAACTGCGTCCTGGCCAACGCCACCGGCGTCGGCATCAACGTGAGCGACCAGGCCGGCGGCCTGTTCGAGGACTGCCAGGTCACCGAGGCCGGACAGGCAGGGGTGAACGTCTCAGGCGCCGCCCACCTGCGGCTGGAGCGCTGCCAGGTGACCCGGGTCAACGGCGCCGGCCTCGCGGTCGCCGGCGAGGGCAGCGCGGTGGACGCGCTGGGCTGCACCTTCGACCAGGTCAAGGGCGTCGGCGTGCGGCTGGCCGACCGGGCCACCGCACACCTGACCGAGTGCCAGGTCTCGCACACCACCGGCGACGGCATCACCCTGGAGACCGAGGCCGTCCTCACCCTCGCCGACAGCCGGCTGACCGACATCCCGGAGAACGCCCTGGACCTGCGGTCCCGTTCGGTGCTGACGCTGATGCGCACCCGGGTCAGCCGGTTCGGCCGCAACGGCGTCTCGGTGTGGGACCCGGGCACCCACGCCGACGTCCACGACTGCGAGATAGCCGAGTCGACCGGCGACTACCCGGCGGTCTGGGTGAGCGACGGGGCCACCGTGGTCCTGGAGTCCTGCACGGTGCGCCAGGTGCCGGACGCGCTCTTCGTGCTGGACGCGGGCTCGCGGGCGGACGTCGTGGACAGCACCGTCGAGGAGGTGCGCGGCTCGGCGGTCTCGGTCAGCGACGGCGCCACCGCGCGGCTGGACAGCTCCCGGATCGCCGGCGCCGGCACCGGCGCCTGGTTCCGGGACGCCGGCAGCGGCGGCTCCGTCACCGGCTGCACCATCGAACGCAGCCGCACCGGGATCATCGTCACCAAGGGCGCCGACCCCACCGTCACCGACACCACCGTGCTCTCCCCCACCGAGGCCGGCGTCTACGTCTCGGCCGGCGGCGTCGGCCGGTTCACCCGCTGCCGCGTCTCGGACTCCGGCGGCTACGGCTTCCACGTCATCGACGGCTGCCGCACCGAACTGACCCGGTGCCGCACCGAACGCTGCGCCAGGGGCGGTTACGTCTTCGCCGAGGAGGGGCCCGAGGTGCTCGACTGCCAGAACGACGAGGCGCTGCCGCCTGGCGCGCCCCGCCCGACCGGCCGGGCCACCGAGCCGGCGCCGGCCCCCACCCGGCCGACACCGGCCGCCCCCACCCCGCCCGCGAAGGCCGCCCCGGCCGCCGACGCCGAACAGCCGCCGGCGGAGAGCCGCCCGTCCGACGAGGTGCTCGCCGAACTGGACGCCCTGGTCGGCCTCGACACCGTCAAGCGCGAGGTGCGGGCGCTGATCGACCTCATCGAGGTCGGCCGCCGCCGGGTGGCCGCCGGCCTCAAGGCCGCCTCGGTCCGCCGCCACCTCGTCTTCACCGGCTCCCCCGGCACCGGCAAGACCACCGTGGCCCGCCTCTACGGCGAGATCCTGGCCTCCCTCGGCGTGCTGGAACGCGGCCACCTGGTCGAGGTCTCCCGGGTCGACCTGGTCGGCGAACACATCGGCTCCACCGCCATCCGCACCCAGGAGGTCTTCGAACGCGCCCGCGGCGGCGTGCTGTTCATCGACGAGGCCTACGCGCTCTCCCCCGAGGACGGCGGCCGGGACTTCGGCCGGGAGGCCATCGACACCCTGGTGAAGCTGATGGAGGACCACCGCGAGGCGGTGGTGGTGATCGTCGCCGGCTACACCGAGGAGATGGCCCGCTTCCTGGCCACCAACCCCGGCGTGGCCTCCCGCTTCTCCCGCACGATCGCCTTCGGCGACTACACCCCCGAAGAGCTGCTCAGCATCGTCCGCCAGCAGGCCGGGGAACAGGAGTACGCGCTCGCCGACGGCAGCGAGGACGCGCTCATCAAGCACTTCACCGCGCTGGACCGCGGCCCGTCCTTCGGCAACGGCCGCACGGCACGGCAGACGTTCGAGGCCATGGTCGAAGCCCACGCCGGCCGCGTCGCCCGACTCCCCGACCCCAGCACCGAGGAACTCACCCTCCTCCACCCGGAAGACCTCCCGTCCCTCCCCTGAAGTGGGCAGTCCTGCGGGCACGTCCACGCGACCGGGGCGATCCCCGCGCGTGCGGGGAGCAGGAACGCGTGGACGACGGCGGGTTGCCAGAGCTGGGACCATCCCCCGTGCGCGCCGGGGCGGGCGCACGCGGTCTCAGCCCGCCGTGGGCGGGGATTCGTGGGCGGGGGCGGTGGGTTGGGGTGGGAGCGGGGGGCGGGTCTCAAGGGGGAGGCGGTGCATCAGGTCGGCTCGTTCGGTGGCGAAGGCCGGGTCGGCGGCGTAGTCGCCGTGGCCGAGGATCGGTTCGGGCAGCGGGGAGCGCAGGTTCCGGCCGTAGTACTGCGGGTCGTTCAACGCGGGGCGGTCGACCGGGAGTTGGCTGTCCTTGGCGACGCCGACCGGGCCGCCGATGGGGTCGGTCGGCCGCCACAGGTTGCGCCAGCAGGGCAGGTCGCGGTGCAGGGCGTGCAGGGCGCCGTGGCCGAAGTAGGCGGGGAACCAGCGGCCGTAGAGGCGTTCCAGCGGCGAGCCGTGGGTGAGCAGCGCGATCCGGCTACGGGTGGCGGTGTCGAGCTGCCAGACGGCTGCGGCCGCCAGCACGCTGCCCTGGGAGTGACCGGAGATGACGAGTCGGCCGCCGGTGGCGTCGATCCAGGTGCCCATCCGCCAGGAGAGGTCGGGCACCGCGCGTTCGGCGTAGCAGGGTGGGGCGAAGGGGTGGGCGGCGCGGGGCCAGAAGGTGCCGACGTCCCAGAGGATGCCGACGGTGCGGCGGGCGCCGGCGTCCCGGTAGGCGCGACGGCCGAGGGCCAGCAGGAGGACGACGCCCAGGCCCATCAGCCAGGAGCCCAGGCTCTGGCAGGCGTCGGCGACGGCCTCCAGCACCGGGTGGGTGCCGTCGGCCGCCTCGGAGGGGGTCTTCCTGGTCAGGGTGCCGGCGACCGCGCCGACCCCGAGCA
The DNA here is from genome assembly GCF_031845445.1 of Streptomyces chisholmiae. Classification (NCBI taxonomy): domain Bacteria; kingdom Bacillati; phylum Actinomycetota; class Actinomycetes; order Kitasatosporales; family Streptomycetaceae; genus Streptomyces; species Streptomyces chisholmiae. Next base: position 35,360 of record NZ_JAVREO010000013.1, read on the forward strand.
GCAGGCTGGCGCCGCTGATCCAGCCGACCAACGGGGCGGCGCACTCGGTGAGTTCGGCGCGCGCGATGGCGCCGGCGATACGTCGGCTGCGGTCGGTGTCCGGGGCGCAGCTCTCCTCCGGGTAGCGGGCGCGCACGGTGGGCGCGAGGACGCGGCGCCGGCGCAGCACCCGGATCACCCCGAAGACGCCGAGGCCGAGCAGCACCAGCAGCAGCGGTGGGATGGCCGCCGCCTCCCAGCTGAGCATCACCGGCGGACCGACGAGGCGGGCGCCCGGCTCGCCCGGCTCGGCCGAGGGGTCGAGCCAGTCGGCGACGCGCTGGGCGACGCCGCCGGTGAAGACCCCGCCGAGCGCGCAGGCCAGTAGCGCGACGGCGGCCCCGCCGAGGCCGTGCAGGGCGCCGCGTTCGGCGTCCCGCGCCTGGCGGTGCAGCCGGTAGGCGGCCCAGGCGAGGGCGACCACCAGCAGGCCCTGGACGACGACCAGCGCGGGGAACGCCTCGCTGCCGGCGGGGAGTCGGCCGGTGGAGCGCCACTCGGGGCGGTGCCAGGCGGTGTGCGCGAGGACCAGCACCAGCAGGGCCATCGCGCCCCAGGGCAGGGCGCGGGCGGTGGGCGGCTCGGGCCGTTCGTCCCGTTCGCTCTCGCTGCGGCCGTGCCGGAGCTGGCCGACGAGCAGCACCAGCCAGCCGGCGACCGTGCCGGCGACCAGCAGCAGCCCGGTGGTGGCCAGCGCCGGGTCGCCGTCCGGGCCGCGGTCGTGGCTGCCGCTGGCGACCAGCAGCGCGCTGGCGACGGTGAGCAGGCCGGCGGTGGTGTGCGCGGCGCGCAGCCGGGCGACCAGCACCCGGCCGTACCAGAAGCCGGGCAGGCTCAGCGGCGCGGCGTCCTCGTCGGTGCGGGGGCGGACGGGTGGGGACGCCGACTCGTAGGCGCTCCAGGTGCGGTGCGAGAGCCACCACAGCAGGCAGAGCAGCGCGACCGGCACCAGGGCGCCGAGCAGCAGTCGCCGCCCGGGCTGGCCCCACCAGGAGTGGGTGGCCCACGGCTGGATCCAGCCGGCCTCGCGGGCGCAGGCCTCGGCGCCGGCGCACTGCCAGGCGACCAGGTCGAGCGCGACGGCGCAGGCCCCGCCGGTGAGGAGCACCGTCAGGGAGAGCGCGAGCAGCCGCACCAGCAGGTCGTAGCGGCCGTTGGCGCGGACGGTGGTGCGGCCGGCGGGCCGCATCCAGTGCGCGACGTTGACGATCATGAACGGCAGCAGCAGCAGCCAGAGCGCCCTGGTGCCGTTGCCGGAGGTCAGGTTGGACCAGGAGTAGGCCTCCCTCACCGGCCGCTCCGGGTCCCAGGGGCGGTCGGTGAGGTCGTCGGTCCTGCGGTGGATGCTGGCGGTGGCGTCGCCGGTGACGCGGGTGGTGCGGGCGTCCTCCAGCATGTCCTGCGGGGTCGCCCCGCCGACCCCGTGGACCAGCAACTCCATGCCGGGGAAGCGTGGTTCGGCGTCCGGGGCGCTGGTGGCCCGCCGTGGTGAGGTCTCCTTGGCCGTCACTTCGTCCCCCCATGACCCGGCGCGCGCGGTGCGTGCCGCCTGTCAGGAGCTTTCTCGTCCGGAAGCGTGGCCAACCGCCTCCGGAGGGTGGATGTTGGCATGGCAGGATGAAGCGCACCGAGGACGTGGGAGGTCCTGTGAGCGACAACCAGAACCTGCTGGCGGGCCAGCGGCGGGCGCTCATCCTGGACGAGGTCCGCCGCAGGGGCGGCATCCGGGTGAGCGAGCTGACACGCATGCTTCAGGTCTCGGACATGACGGTCCGTCGGGACCTTGATGTGCTGGCCCGGCAGGGCGCGTTGGAGAAGGTGCACGGCGGTGCGGTGCCGGTGGCCGAGCAGCGGACCCACGAGCCGGGGTTCGAGGCGAAGTCGGCGCTTGAGCTGTCCGCGAAGAGCGCCATCGCGCGGGCGGCGGCCGGGCTGGCGAGTCCGGGCAGCGCGGTGGCGCTCTCCGGCGGCACCACCACCTTCGCGGTGGCCCACCAGCTGCTGCGGGTACCGGAGTTGACGGTGGTGACCAACTCCGTGCGGGTGGCCGACGTGTTCCATCACGCGCGGCAGGCCGCCGAGTCGGGCGGCGGCGAGGACGGCGCGGAGGCGGCCCGGGTGGTGCTGACCGGCGGGGTGCGCACCCCGTCGGACTCGCTGGTCGGCCCGGTGGCGGACGCGGCGATCGCCTCGCTCCACTTCGACGTGCTCTTTCTGGGCGTGCACGGCATCTCGGTGGAGGCCGGGCTGTCCACGCCGAACCTGGCGGAGGCGGAGACCAACCGGCACTTCATCCGTTCGGCGCGCCGGGTGGTGGTGGTCGCGGACCACACCAAGTGGGGGACGACGGGGCTGAGTTCGTTCGCCTCGCTGGACGAGGTGGACACCTGGGTCACCGACCCGGGGCTGCCGGAGCCGGACCGGGAGGAGATCGCCGAGCACCTGGCCGAGCTGCTGATCGCGGGCGGAGAGCCGCCGGACCAGCCCGCCGGCTAGCCAGGCGGTTAGAGAGGCGCCCGGGGCGGGCGCGTGCGCCGGGCCGGGGGCGGTGCGCCGGCCGGGTCGGGGGCCGTTGTCAGTGCCCGCTGCCAGAATCGCTCGGGTGAACGAGGACCGGGTGGACGAGGGCCGGGCGGCGGGCGGCGGCCGGGTGGCGCTCTGCGCGCTGGCCGAGTATCCGGACGGCTCGGCGCGGGTCTGCCCGCTGGACGCGGCGGGCCGGCCGGCGGGCGCGGTGCGGCGGGAGCCGGACGCGGCGACGGCGGTGCGCGGCCGGCCGTGGGTGACGCGCTGGGTGTGGCGGTCCACGGCCGCCGTCTACCCGGAGGTGCTGGCCGCCGGCGGGTGGGTGACGCGCTGCCATGACGTGGAGGCGGTCGAAGCGCTGCTGCTGGGGCACGAGGGCGCCTGGGGCCGGCCGCGGTCGCTGGCGGCGGCGCTGGCCCGGCTGCGGCGGCTGCCGGAGCCGGCCGATCCGCCGCTGCCCAGCGCGCCGAGCGACCAGCCCTCGCTCTTCGAGGCGGCGCCCGCGCCGCTGCCCGGGGACGCGGACCCGCTGGACGCGCTGCTGGCGGTCTACCAGTCCCAGCTGGCGCGCACGGCGCTGGCGCAACACCCGGAGCGGATGCGGCTGTTGCTGGCCGTGGAGTCGGCCGGCACGCTGGTCGCCGCCGAGCTGCGGGCGGTGGGGCTGCCGTGGCGGGCCGACATCCACCGCCGGCTGCTGGACGAGCTGCTCGGCGAGCGGTATCCGGGCAGCGCGGAGCCACGGCGGCTGACCGAGCTGGCCGACGAGGTCTCCCGCGCCTTCGGCAGCCGGGTGCGGCCCGATCTGCCGGCGGAGGTGATCCGGGCGTTCGCCGGGGCCGGCGTCCGGATCGGCAGCACCCGGGCGTGGGAGCTGCGGGAGATCGACCACCCGGCGGTGGCGCCGCTGTTGGAGTACAAGCGGCTGTACCGGATCTGGACGGCGCACGGCTGGTCCTGGCTGCGGACCTGGGTGCGGGACGGCAGGTTCCGCACGGAGTACCTGGTGGGCGGCACGATGACCGGCCGCTGGTCGACGCACGGCGGCGGCGCGTTGCAGATCCCGAAGGTGGTGCGCCGGGCGGTGGTGGCCGATCCCGGTTGGCGGCTGGTGGTGGCCGACGCCGACCAGCTGGAGCCGCGGGTGCTGGCCGCGGTCTCCCGGGACCGGGGTCTGATGGCGGTCGCCTCGTCGGCGGACGACCTGTACACGCGGGTGGCCGGGCAGGGTTTCGCGGGGGACCGGGAGGCGGCGAAGCTGGCGCTGCTGGGCGCGGTCTACGGGCAGACCTCGGGCGACGGGCTGCGTCATCTCGCCGATCTGCGGCGGCGGTTCCCGGCCGCGGTCGCCTGGGTGGACGAGGCGGCGCGGGCCGGCGAGCGCGGGGAGCACGTGCGGACGTGGCTGGGGCGCACCAGCCCGGCGGTGCCGCCGGACGAGCCGCCGCCGGCCGGGGCGGCGGCCCGGGCCAGGGGTCGCTTCACGCGGAACTTCGTGGTGCAGGGCTCGGCCGCCGAGTGGGCGCTGGCGCTGCTGGCCGCGCTCCGGCTGGGGCTCCGGGGGATGGCGGCCGAGCTGGTCTTCTTCCAGCACGACGAGGTGGTGGTGCACTGCCCGGCCGAGGAGGCGCCGGCGGTGGTGGCCGCGGTGGCCGAGGCCTCGGCCACCGCGGCGCGACTGACCTTCGGGGAGACCCCGGTGGCCTTCCCGTTCGGCACGGCGACGGTGGAGGTGTACGCGGACGCCAAGTGAGGAGGCGCGCGGAAGGGTCGCCGCGGACCGATGAGTTCCGCCCGGGGCGCCGGTCCACCCGTTCGAACCCGTTCATCCGGAACGGCGGAAGCGAAGGCGAGTGTGGGATGGCAGAGAACGTCAGCGGGCTCGGAGTAATCATCGCCGGTCGGGACCCGGAGGCCCTGGCCGCGTGGTACCGGTCGGCGCTGGAGCCGTTGGGGGCGCGCTGGGAGGAGCACATGCTGGTGGTCGGCCCGGGGGCGGTCATCGGCTTCGACCAGCGGGACGACGTCGCGGACCGGGCGGCGGAGCCCGGGCGGCACCTGGTCAACGTCAGCGTGCGGGACATCAGGGCGGTCGAGCGGCACCTGAACACCCTGGAGGTGGAGTGGGTCCGGCCGGTCGAGGACGACGGCTCGGGCTGGTTCTTCGCCACCGTGCTGGACCCGGTGGGCAACTACCTGCAGTTCATCCAGGTGCCCGAGGGCGGCTGAGCGGGCGCGCACGCCCCGTCCGGCCGGGCCACGGGGGTCAGCCGGTCGGGGTCGCGCGCCCCGGCGGGGCGGCGGCCTCGTCGCGGGCGCGGAGGTACGCCTTTAGCTCCGCCGCCCCGCGCAGCATCGCCCGCCCCTGGTCGGTCAGTCGGCCGCGTCAGTCGGCGAGGGTGTGAGCGAGCGGCGCCAGCCCACCCGCCGTGCGCACCCGCGCGAGGACGGGGGCGATCCGCTCCAGCGGGTACCCGCCCCGCCTGAGCTGGCGGGCCAGGCGGGCGTCGCGCACGTCGGCCCCGGTGCGGACGCGGTACCCGGTGCGCGGGTCGCGGCGCGGGCGGGCCAGCCCGGCGCGCCGCTGGGCGAGCGGCTCGGCGCCGGGTACGACGTGCCGGCCACGGCCGTCGGCGCGTCGGCACATCGGGTCGCGCCCGCGCCGGAGGCATCACTCCCGGACGGAACGCGCCGGACCACCCCGCCGAGCCGCGCCGGCCCACGGCGGACGGCGTGCCGGCCTCCGCACCGGGCGGCGGAGCGGGGCCGGGGACCGGCCACCCCGACCCGACCGTGCCGCCCCGGCCGGGGTCTAGCTGGTGTAGCTGGCCGGGCGTTCCTGGGGGGCGGCGCCGTCGGCGACCAGTTCGGCGGCTCGGGCCAGGCGGGCGGCCGCCTCGTCGACCACCGGGCCGCGCACGGTGAACGGCAGTCGGACGTAGCCCTCGAAGGCGCCGTCCACGCCGAACCGGGGCCCGGAGGGCAGCCGCACCCCGCACCGCTCCCCCGCCTCGGCGATCCGGGAGCCGGAGAGCCCCCCGGTGCGCACCCAGAGGGTGAGGCCGCCGGGCGGCACGGTGAACTCCCAGTCCGGCAGCCGGGCGCGCAGCGCCCGCACCAGGTCGGCGCGGCTCGCGGTGATCTCGGCCCGGCGCTGGGCGACCGCGTCCTCCCAGCCACCCGAGGTCAACAGCCAGCTGACGGCCAGCTGTTCGAGCACCGGGCTGCCGAGGTCGGCGTAGGCCCGGCGGGAGATCAGGCCCCGGATCACCTCGGGGGCGGCGCGCACCCAGCCGATCCGCATGCCGGCCCAGATCGACTTGCTGGCCGAGCCGACCGTGATCACCCCGGCGCCACCGTGGTCGAAGGCGCTCATCGGGCGGGGCATCCGCCGCCGCGGCTCCTCGTCCAGCGCCAGGTCGACCATGGTCTCGTCGACCACCAGGGTGGTGCCGGCCGACCTGGCGGCGGCGACCAGTTCACGCCGCCGCTCCTCGTCGGCCAGCGCGCCGGTCGGGTTGTGGAAGTCGGGCACCACGTAGGCCATCCGGGGGGCCGCCTCGGTCAGGGTGCGGCGCCAGGCCGGCAGGTCCCAACGCCGGTCGGCGTCGTCCGTCATGGGCACCGGGACCAGCCGGGCGCCGGCGTCCCGCATCAACTGGAGCACGTTGGCGTAGGAGGGGTGCTCGACGGCGACCCGCTCGCCGGCCGCGAACATCCGGCAGAGCGCGGCCATCGCGCCCATCGCGCCGGTGGTGACCATGATCTGCTCCGGCATGGTGGGCACGCCGCGCGCGGTGTACCGGTCGGCCAGCGCCCGGCGCAGCTCGGGCAGACCGGCCGGGAAGTCGCCGTGGGTGGCGGCGGCCGGCGGCAGCGCGGCCAGCGCCGCCTGGCAGGCCCTGGTCAGCCACGGCTCGGGCGCCGGCAGCGCGGCGCAGCCGAGGTCGATCATGGAGCCGACGGCCTCCGGCGGCAGCGGCTCCAGGCCGCGGGCCGGCAGCGGCCGGCCGGCCGGCACCGCCGTCCAGCTCCCGGCGCCGCGCCGGGACTGGAGGAAGCCCTCGCCGCGCAGCGCCTCGAAGGCGGCGGCCACCGTGGTCCGGCTGACCGCGAGCGCGCCGGCCAGCTCCCGCTCGGCCGGCAGCCGGGCGCCGACCGGCACCCGGCCCTCCAGCACCAGCAGCCGCACCCCGTCGGCCAGCGCCCGGTAGGCCGGGAGCTTCCGCGCGCCGGGCGGGCCGCCGTACCACTCCTGGGAGGTGAGCAGCCGGGCGAGCTGCCCGGTGCCGACCGTGGAGGTCCATTCGGCCATGGAAATCGGTCCACCTTTCTGAGATTGGCCGTACTCACGGCGGCCGAACAGGCCAGAAGGTGACCCGTATCGGTCCAATTCAAGTAGAGGATGGCCTCCGTTGAACCATTTGTCACGCCGCCTGGTCAGACTGGCCCTCGGCCTGCTGCTCTTCGGGGTCAGCGCGGGGCTGCTGATCGAGGCCGGTCTCGGCACCGGGCCCTGGGACGTCTTCCACCAGGGGGTCAGCGGCCACACCGGCCTCTCGGTCGGCGTGGTGGTCAACATCACAGGACTGCTGGTGCTGGCGCTCTGGCTGCCGTTGCGGGAGCGCCCCGGGTTCGGCACCTTCGCCAACGCGCTGCTGGTCGGGCTTGGCATCGACGCCACCCTGGCGCTGACGCCGACCCCCGCCGGGCCGGCCGTCCAGCTGCCGTTGATGCTGGCCGCCGTGGTGCTCAACGGGCTGGCCACCGGCCTGTACCTGTCGGCCCGGCTCGGCGCCGGGCCGCGGGACGGGCTGATGACCGGACTGGCCCGGGTCACCGGCCGTTCGCTGCGGCTGGCCAGGACCGGGGTGGAGGTGGCGGTGCTGCTGCTCGGGGTGGTGCTCGGCGGCACGGTGGGGGTGGGTACGGTGGTCTACGCGGTGGCGATCGGCCCGCTGGCCCAGTTCTTCCTTCGGGTGCTGGCGGCGCCGGAAGCCGTCGCCGACGCGGGTCCCGGCCCGGGCCGGGACGCGACGTCCGACACGAGCGCCGACGCGGTGCCGCGAATGGATTTCGAAGACCGGCCCAGGCGGGGTATTCTGCGCCCTTGGTCCCGCCGGATGGACCGTGACCACGAGCCATCCTCTGTGGACGCCGGGTGACATCCCCTCTCAGATGTGACAAACCGGGCGGCGGTGGGTACAAGAAGGGGCGGTACGACGGGCGACGTATGACCTACAACGGGAATCTTCACCGCCGACCGGACGTTGACCTGATTGACGATGACAGCGACACCTGTCCTGTGGGCGACCAGCCCGGGAGGCACGATTCATGAGTGAGCGAGCTCTGCGCGGCACGCGGCTCGTGGTGACCAGCTACGAGACGGACCGTGGTATCGACCTCGCGCCGCGTCAGGCGGTGGAGTACCAATGCCAGAACGGGCATCGGTTCGAGATGCCGTTCTCGGTCGAGGCCGAGATTCCTCCGGAGTGGGAGTGCAAGGTATGCGGCTCCCAGGCCCTGCTGGTAGACGGCGAGGGTCCCGAGGAGAAGAAGGGGAAGCCCGCGCGGACGCACTGGGACATGCTGATGGAGCGGCGTACCCGTGAGGAGTTGGAAGAGGTGCTGGCCGAGCGGTTGGCGGTACTGCGCTCGGGGGCGATGAACATCGCGGTGCATCCCCGGGACAGCCGCAAGTCCGCCTAGCGGACGCCCCGTAGGGGCCACACCGGATTGCCGAGGGCCGGGTCACCACTGGTGACCCGGCCCTCGGCTGCGTCGCGCTCAGTCCCGGTCGCGGTCCCGGTCCGGGCGGCCTTCGGGGCCGGCGCCCGGCTCCTCGTCGGGCACCACCTCGCCCTGGATGACCTGACCGCCCTGGCCGCGCCGCCGCCTGGCCTCGTTCGCCGCCCGGAACGCCGGGCCGGCCGGCCAGGTGCGGCGCTCCAGGGCGCCCTTCGCCCGGCGCCGCAGCAGCCGGGCGGTGGGCGGGAAGATCAGCACCAGGCCGACCACGTCCGAGATCAGCCCGGGCAGGATCAGCAGCAGGCCGCCGAGCATGGTCAGGACCCCGCTGGAGGAGTCCTGACCCGGCTTGTCGGCCGGCACCTCCCCCCTGGCCTGGGCCGTCAGCCGCTGCCAGGCGCGGCGGCCGGCGTGCCGGATCACCAGCGCGCCGGCCAGCAGCCCGGCGGCCAGCAGCAGGAAGACGGTCATCCCACTGGCCGCCTCCCCGATCAGGATGAACAGCCAGATCTCCAGGATGGCCCAGACGGCCACCGCGATCGGCAGCAGCGTCAGGCGGCCACGCGGCCGGCGGGCGGGTCGGGAGGCGCCCGACTGGCGGGCTCGGTACGGGTCAGGGCTACCGCTCGTCATGGTCCTCAGTGTGCCTGGCGTCGGAGGATTCTTCCGAGTCGGGCCGCCACTCCCCAGGCGGTGACCCGCCACAGGGCCTCGATCACGATGTCCCGGCTCATCTTGCTGTTGCCGTGGGCCCGTTCCACGAAGGTGATCGGCACCTCGACCACCCGGTGACCGGCCCGGACCGCCCGGTGCGCCAGGTCCACCTGGAAGCAGTAGCCCTGCGAGGCCACGTCGTGCAGCAGCGCGCCGTCCAGCACCGGCGCCCGGAAGGCGCGGAAGCCGCCGGTCACGTCCCTGATCGGCAGCCCCAGCACCAGCCGGGAGTAGGCGCTGCCGCCGCGGGAGAGCAGCTGCCGGTAGCGCGGCCAGTTCACGATCCGCCCGCCGGGCACCCAGCGGGAGCCGAGCACCACGTCCGCGCCGGCCAGCGCGGTCAGCAGCCGGGGCAGCTCCTCCGGCTGGTGCGAGCCGTCGCCGTCCATCTCCACCAGCACCCCGTAGCCGCGCGCCAGGCCCCACTCGAAGCCGGCCAGGTAGGCCGCGCCCAGGCCCTCCTTGCCCGGCCGGTGCAGCACCCGCACGCCGGGGTCGGCGGCGGCCAGCTCGTCGGCGAGCTTGCCGGTGCCGTCCGGGCTGTCGTCGTCGGCGATCAGCACGTCACACGCCGGCATGGTCTCCCGCAGCCGGGCGACCAGCGGCGGGAGGTTGTCGGCCTCGTTGTAGGTCGGGATGACCACCAGGACCCGACCCAGCGGCGGGAACTCCCGCGCGCCGCCCGTCACCCGCTCACTCCTCCCGCTCGGCGGGGCCGGCCTCCCGGCTCCGCTCGGCCGCCGGGCGGCGTCTCAGTCTGGGGGCCGCGCCGGTCCACAGCCAGGCCAGCAGCCCGGCCAGGGCCAGCGACCACTCCGGCGCCGCGCCCACCCGGTCGGCGACCGTCCGCTGGTCGCGCAGCGGCAGCTCGGTGGTGAGCACGTCCTGGGTGAACTCCTCGGTGCGCTGCTCGATGCTGCCGTCCGGCCGGACCACGGCGCTGATGCCGCTGGTCGCCACCGTGACCACGGCCCGGCCGTGCTCCACCGCGCGCAGCTGGGACATGGCCAGCTGCTGCTCGGGCTGGCCGGTCTCGCCGTAGGTGGCGTTGTTGGTCTGCACCACCAGCGCGCGGGCGCCCTCGTTCACGGTGTCCCGGACGATGCCGTCGTAGGCCACCTCGAAGCAGATCACGTCGCCCAGCCGGGCCGGGCCGACGTCCAGCACGCCGGAGTGCTCGCCGGGCCAGAAGTCCCGGGGCACCCGGTCCAGCCGGGTGATCACCTTGCTGAGCTGGTCCCGGAACGGGACGTACTCGCCGAACGGCACCGGGTGCTGCTTGGTGTACGAGTCGCCCGGGCCGGTCTCCGGGTCCCAGACGATGCCCTGGTTCTCCACGTAGCCCTCCCGGGTCGGGTGGTCCACCAGGGCCCCGATCAGCACCGGCACGCCGACGGCCCGCACGGCCCGGTCGATCGCCGCGTAGGCCTCGGGCCGGCGGTACGGGTCCAGGTCGGAGGCGTTCTCCGGCCAGAGCACCAGCTCCGGCCGCTCGACCCGGCCGGCCTCGACGTCGTCGGCCAGTTCGAGGGTCGCCTCCACGTGGTTGTTGAGGATCATCATCGGGCGGCCCAGGAAGTCCATCCCGGCCTGCTGCACGTTGCCCTGCACGATGGCCACCCGGACGGTGTCGGCGGCGGCCGTGCCCACCGGCACCGCGTAGCCGACGGCACCCACGGCCAGCGCCAGGCCGGCGCCGCCCAGCGCGGGCAGCGCGGTCCTCGGCGCCAGCAGCCGGGCCCGGTGCAGCGCCCACAGCCGCAGCCCGGCCCAGGCCAGCAGCGCGCCGGTCAGCGCCACCGCGAAGGTCACCAGCGGCGCGCCGCCGAGCGCGGCGAGCGGGGTGAACGGGGTGTCGGTGTTGGCGAACGCCAGCCGGCCCCACGGGAAGCCGCCGAACGGGACCCGCCCGCGCAGCAGCTCCTCGCCGACCCACAGGCAGGCCGCCCACAGCGGCCAGGCGCGCAGCCGGGCGGTGGCCGCCAGGCCCGCGCCGAGCGGGATGAAGAAGGCCGCCTGGATGATCGCCAGGCCGATCGTCGCGTCCCAGCCGATCACCCGCAGCCAGGCCAGCAGCCCGAGGAAGAACGGCACGCCCGCCACGAAGCCGAGCCAGCCGCCCCGGCGGGCGCTGCGGCCCCGGGTCAGCAGGGACAGCGCGGCGACCGCGACCAGGGACAGCGGCCACAGGTCGTAGGGCGGGAACGCCGGCACCAGGACCAGCCCGGCCAGCGCGGCCAGCAGCGTCGCCGGCCAGTCGTGCCGCAGCGCGGCGGCCAGCCGGCGCAGCCGCCCGGGGCGGCGCGCCGGCGGGGCGCCGGGGGCCGCCGGCGGGGGCGCCGAGCCCGGCTCCTGCGGCTCGTGCGGCTCGGCGGGATCGGCCGGCCGGGCGCGCAGGCCCTCGGCCTCGTCCCTGGCGGTCGTCTCTGGGCCCGGTGGCACCACGGTCGTGGCCTCTCTGGCGAGCGGGGCGATGATGAACGACCGTACCTCGCCTGCCGGGGCGCGCGATCACACGGGCCGCGGAACGTGCGCTCCGCGCCCGGCTGCGGACCGGAGCCCGGCGCCCTTCGGTCCGACCAGGGACCCGCTGGCTGCGGGTCGACCGAAGCCGTTGTCTACTGAGCGTCCGGGCCCCGCCCGGGTCGCACCTGCCGACCGGGCGAAACCTCCCGCCCCCGTGCCGCGGACACTGGACCTGGCTCCCGCTGGCGGGACGCCGGGACGGCGCCCGCCCTCTGGCCCAGCAGCGTTCGACGGCTGCGCGAAGGAACGCCGGTCGGACGTCCTGTGGTGGACCCGGCCGAACCTACCCCCGGACGCCCGGCGGCTGTCAACACGTGCGTCACCTGCGGTGTTCCGCCAAAGCGGCTGGTCAGTGCGGGCGGCACACGGCCGGTGGGTGAGCGAGCGCACGTCGTTCGGCGGTATCGGCCGGGCGCCGGATCACTCGTTCAGCCGGTCGTAGACGATCTCCCCGCCGACCACCGTACGACGGCACTCCGGGAGCGGGCCGCCCGGGCTGAGGTCCGGGAGGCCGGGGGTGCCGGAGCGGGGGTCGGTCGACCAGCGGGCCACCCGGTCGTCCGGGGCCTGCACCAGCAGCGCGCCGGTGTGCCAGACCGCGTAGTCGGCCGGGGCGCCGGGCACCAGGACGCCGGCGTCGTCCCGGCCGACCGCCCGCCAACCGCCCCTGGTGTGCGCGGTGAAGGCGGCCCGCACCGAGATCCGGTGGGCCGGGGTGCGGTGGTGGGCGGCGGCCCGCACCGCGCCCCACGGGTCGAGCGGGGTGACCGGCGCGTCCGAGCCGAAGGCCAGCGGCACCCCGGCGCGGGCCAGCGCCGCGAACGGGTTCAGCTCGGCGGCCCGTGCCGGCCCCAGCCGGGCCGCGTACATGCCGTCCTGGCCGCCCCAGGCGGCGTCGAAGGCCGGCTGGGCGGAGACCACCAGGCCGAGCGCGACCAGCTCGGCGATCAGCTCGGCGGAGAGCAGCTCAGCGTGCTCCACCCGGTGCCGCAGCGCGCGGACCCGCTCCAGACCGACCCGGTCGGCGGCGGCCCGGACACCGCGCAGCACGGTGGCCACGGCGGCGTCGCCGATGGCGTGGAAACCGGCCTGGAAGCCGGCCTCGGTGCACAGCGCGACATGGGTGGCGATCTGGTCATCGGTCAGGTGCGCCAGGCCGGTGTGCGGGGCGTCGGCGTACGGCTGGCACAGGTGCGCGGTGTGCGAGCCGAGGGAGCCGTCGGCGAACAGGTCGCCGGCCGCGCCGACCGCGCCCAGCTCGGCGATCCGGCGCGGGTCCTTGGGGTCGGTGACCAGCTCGGCCCAGTACCCGAAGATCCGCGGCCCGGGCTCGGCGGCGGCCAGCTTCACCAGCGCGACCAGGTCGTCCTCGCTGGAGATCTCCGGGCCGCCGCACTCGTGCAGCGCGCCGATGCCGTGCGCGGCGGCGTGCGCCCGGGTGGCGCGCTGCGCCTCGGCGCGCCGGCTCGGGCTGAGGTCGCCGAAGGCGCGGGCCCGCACCGCGTGGTGGGCGTCGCCGGTGAGCGGCCGGTCGGCGTGGTAGCCGGCGCGGTGCGCGACGCCCGGGACCAGGTCGAGCAGCGCGGTGGTGGCCAGCGCCGAGTGCACGTCGACCCGGGACAGGTAGAGCGGCCGGCCGCCGGCCGCCGCGTCCAGCTCGGCGCGGGTGGGGGCCCGGTCCTCCGGCCAGCGGGCCGAGTCCCAGCCGTGGCCGAGCAGCACCCCGCCGGCCGGCCGGGCGGCGGCGTAGGCGCGGACCCGGGCCAGCGCGTCGGCCAGGTCACGGGCGCCGGTCAGGTCGAGCCCGGTGAGCGCCAGGCCGGCGGCGGTGACGTGCGCGTGCGCGTCGGTGAAGGCCGGGGTGACGAGGGCGCCGTCCAGGTCGACCGTCTCGTCGGCGGAGTCGGCCAGCGCGTCGGCGGCGGCCTCGGAGCCGAGCCAGGCGACGCGGTCGCCGGTGACCAGCATGGCGGTGGCGAACGGGTCGGCCGGGCTGTGGATCTCGCCCCGGCGCAGCAGCGTCGACCGCGCGGTCGCGCCGGGGGTGGTGCGTTGGGTCATGCCCCCAGTCTCCCGGCCGCCGGGGGGTGCTCCGGCCGCGGGGTCAGATCCGGGGCGGCCGGGACTCGTAGGGGGTGGAGAGCACGACCGTGGTGTGCGTGGAGACGCCGGCCAGCGAACGGATCCTGGCGAGCAGCAACTCCAGCTCCCCCGAGGTGGCGACGCGCACCTTGAGCAGGTAGTTCTCCGCGCCGGCCACGCTGTGGCAGGCCTCGATCTCGGGGACCGGGGCGAGCCGCTCGGCGATGTCGTCGGGGGCGCTGGGGTCGAACGGTTTGACGGAGATGAACGCGGTCAGCGACAGGCCCACCGCCTCCGGGTCGACGATCGCCGCGTATCCCCGGATGACCCCCCGCTGTTCCAGCCGGCGGACCCGCTGGTGGACGGCGGAGGTGGACAGGCCGGTGGCCCTGCCCAGATCGGTGTAGCTCATCCGCCCGTCCTTGACGAGCAGTTCCACGATGCGCTGGTCCAGTTCCTCCACGAGTCCGTAACCTACCCGGATCACCGGCGAAGCGCTGGCCGCTTTCCGCTTGTCAGACCGTCAGGCGTACAGTCGTTCTTCACACTTCTGTGATGAAGACCACAATCACGGCGCGCAGGCGCCCTCCGGCCGGGCGATTATCCGCCGATCGGCACGGGCAGCTCTTGCAGAGGCCGCCACATGTGCCTTCCAAGGGGGATTTATGCCCACTGTTCAACCGCCCCGGCAAGCCGCGGGCCAGGCCGCCGCGCGCGCCGCCCGCCGGGGCTCCACCGGCTCCGGGCCGACCGGCGTGGTGCCGGTCGCCCCGTTCTCGACCGGCGGGCTCGCCGAGCCGCCGGACGAGCCGGAGCTGGTCGGCGTCGAGGGGCCCCGGGTGGTCTGCCCGGAGTGCGCCCGCTCGATCGCGCTCGGCGCGGCGGACGAGCCGCTGCCCCAGCACGCGCTGTGTGCCACCCCGTGGCAGCCGTTCGGGCTGACCATCTGCCCCGGCTCGGGCCGGGAGCCGGCGGAGGCCGGCTGGTCGGTGCAGCTGGCCCCGCCGACCGGCGGGGAGGTGCTCTCGCTGGCGACGCTGCCGGAGGGGCTCGACTGGCGCCTCCAACCGTTCTCGCACGCCGCCGGCCCCGCCCCGGCCCTCCGCCAGGCGGCCTGACCCCGGTCCCCGCGGCGCCGCGGCGCCGCGGGGGCCGGGCCCCGCGGGCCCGGCCGGCCCGCCATGGGCTATCCCGCCAACTCCCGCCGGGAGTCCGGCGGGACGGTCGACCGCGGGTCGAGGATCCGCACACGACCGAACCAGACCCCGCACCGGGCCGTGGGCTGGACGGCCGACGACTCCCCCGGGGCTCGGCCGGCTCGCGGCCGGGCCGCGGCCCGGCTGGGGAGGGCGGGGGCCTCGCGACCCCCGGGGTCAGTTCGGGGTCGGTTCGGCTCGGGCGAGGACCTCGCGGGCGATGACCAGGCGTTGGATCTGGTTGGTGCCCTCCACGATCTGCAGCACCTTCGCCTCCCGGAGGTAGCGTTCGGCCGGGTAGTCGGCGCTGTAGCCGTAACCGCCCATCAGCTGGACCGCGTCCACCGTCACCCGCATCGCCGCGTCCGTGCAGAACAGCTTCGCCATCGCCGCCTCGGCGGTGAACGGCCGGCCCGCGTCCCGGAGTCGGGCGGCGCTGTGCAGCAGCGCCCGGCCGGCCTCGATCTGGGTGGCCAGCTCGGCGAGCAGGAAGCGGGTGCCCTGGAAGTCGGCGACCGGCCGGCCGAACTGCCGGCGCCGGGTGGTGAACGCCAGCGCCTCGTCCAACGCCGCCCTGGCCAGGCCGACCGCGCAGGCGGCGATGCCCAGCCGGCCGGCGTCCAGCGCGGCCAGGGCGATCGGCAGGCCGCGCCCCAGCTCGCCGAGCCGGCGCTCGTCGGCCACCCGCACGCCGTCGAAGTGCAGTTGGGCGGTGGGCGAGCCGGCCATGCCCATCTTGCGTTCCGGCTTGGCGGCGGTCAGGCCCGGCGCGTCGCCCGGCACCAGGAAGGCGGTGATGCCCTTGGGGCCGTCCTCGCCGGTGCGGGCCAGCACCGTGTAGAAGTCGGCGATCCCGCCGTGCGTGATCCACGCCTTGGTGCCGGTGATCACCCAGTCCGCGCCGTCCCGCACCGCGCGGGTGCGCAGGCTGGCCGCGTCGGAGCCGGCGGTCGGCTCGGAGAGGCAGTAGCCGCCCAGCAGTTCACCGCCGAGCGCGTCGGGCAGCCAGCGGGCGCGCTGCGTCTCGTCGCCGAAGCCGGCCAGCGCGTGACAGGCCAGGGTGTGCACGCTCACCCCCAGGCCGACGGTGAGCCGGGCCGCCGCCAGCTCCTCCAGCACCCGCAGGTACACCTCGTAGGGCTGGCCGCCGCCGCCGTACTCCTCGGGGTAGGGCAGGCCGAGCAGGCCCAGCTTGGAGAGCAGGGCGAAGGTCTCCCTGGGGAAGACCGCGGCCGCCTCCTCGTCGGCGGCCGACGGCCGGATCTCGCGGCCCGTCACCTGACGGACGAGGGCGAGCAGTTCGTCCGCCTCGCCGGCGTTCGACGCGGTCGGGGTCGGGGGGTGGGACGGCATGGTGACCATGGTTCCTTTCGGTGGCGGGTGCGGGTGGCCCGCCGACCCGGGCGGCGCGGAGGTGGCCCCGACGCCCGGGTGGCGTGAAGACGGTGCGAGGCAGTGAACCAGCTGCCGGCCCCCAGGTCGAGGACTCCGGCCCGGTCCGCCGCGGGACGCGCGCGGCGCGCGCCGGGCGCCGGCGAGGCGGTCAGGGGCAGCCGGGGTTCTCCGCGTCCACCGAGAGGGGCGCGCCGTGCGGCACCAGGTAGGTCGCGTAGAGCACCACCGGCTCGGTGCCGAGGTTGCGTCCCACGTGGACGTGGTCGGCGCCGTGGGCCTCGACCAGGGCGTCGCCCGGTCCTGACACCTCGACCGTGCAGTCGTCCAGGGTGCGGGTCAGGATGCCGGACTCGACCACGCCGAGCAGCGGCCCGTGGTGGTAGTGCCAGCCGGTGGAGCCGCCGGGCGGGATGGTGATGAGCCGCTGGACCACGTCCGTCGGCCCCTCGACGGCGATGTCCACGCCGTGCGGGGCGAGGCCCTCGGTCAGCGGCTCGACGATCGGCTCGGTGTCGGCGCCGGCCGCGCCGACCGCCGAGGAGGGCAGGGCGCCCAGCGCCAGCGTGCCGGCCAGCGCGGCGATGATCCAGGGCAGCCGGCGAGCCCGTCCCCGCCTCATCGGGCTATCTCCCGACGTGCGTCCTGACTCGCCGTCAACATCTCGCGTGCTTCCGTTCGTTGGGGCACCTGACCTCCTTGTCGAGGCTCCGACACTGCCAGGCCGATCATGCCCCGCGGCCGGATGATCAACCCAGGGAAGCGCGCGTCCCGCGGGTCAGGCGAAGCGGTCCGGGTCGCCGGCGCCCCGGCGCACGATCTCCGGTTCGCCCTCGGAGAAGTCGACGACGGTGGTCGGCACGGTCCCGCAGTCGCCGGAGTCGAGCACCGCCTCCACCACGTGGTCCAGGCGCTCCTTGATCTCCCAGCCCTGGGTGAGGGGTTCGTCCTGGTCGGGCAGCAACAGCGTGCTGGAGAGCAGGGGTTCGTCGAGGGCCGCGAGGAGCGCCTGGACCACGGGGTGTTCGGGGACGCGCACCCCGACGGTGCGCCGCTTCGGGTGCAGCACCCGGCGCGGCGCCTCCTTGGAGGCCGGCAGGATGAACGTGTAGCCGCCGGGGGTGGCGGCCCGGACGGCGCGGAAGACGGCGTTCTCCAGCCGGACGAACTGCCCCAGTTGGGCCAGGTCCCGGCAGACCAGGGTGAAGTGGTGCCGGCTGTCCAGCTGCCGGATGGTGCGGATGCGCTCCAGACCCTCGCTGTTGCCCGGCAGGCAGCCGAGCGCGTAGCAGGAGTCGGTGGGGTAGACGATCAGCCCGCCGTCGCGCAACAGCCGCACGGCCTCGGCGATGGCGCGGGGCTGCGGGTTCTCCGGGTGAACGTCGAGGTATTTCGCCATGCGCCGAGCTTAGGTCGTGCGCGGCGGCGCCCGGCGCGGCGCCCCGGCCGGTGGGACCGGGGCGCCGGGCGGGTGAGACCGGGGCGCCGGGCGGTGGGGTCAGCCGGCCGCGTCGAGCAGGGCGCGGTGTTCGGCCGGCAGTTCGAGGGTGACGCCGGCGATGGCCTCGGTGAGCTGCTCGGGGCGGCTCACCCCGACGATCGGGGTGACGGCCGGCTCGCCGCCGGTCAGCCAGGCGAGGACCACCTGGTTGGGGGTCACCCCCAGCTCGTCGGCGACCTGGCCGAGCGCCGCCGCGCGGCGTTCGTTGCCGACGTGCTGGTAGGCCTCGCCCGGGTCGCGGTCGGGTCGGGCGTAGTGGCCGTAGAGGAGGGTGGTGTAGGCCCAGAGGGTCAGCTCCGGGTCGCTGTGCACGTAGTCCAGCGTCTCGTCGGTGGCCCAGCCGAACCGGTGGTTCTGGCCCGGCACGGCGATGCCCGGGCGGGGTCTGAAGTAGGAGTGGCGCAGCTGGAGCGCGGTGTACTCGGCCCAGCCGTGGCTCCGGGCGATGCCGCGGGCCCGTTCCACCCGCCACAGCGGGTGGTTGGAGGCGCCCAGCCGGCCGACGGTGCCGTCGGCGGCCAGTTTGGCGAGCGCCTCGGCGGTCTCCGCCAGGTCGACGCTCCGGTCCTCCATGTGCGCCCAGTACAGGTCGAGGTGGTCGGTGCCGAGCCGGCGCAGGCTGCCCTGGACGGCGGTGGCGATGGCGGCCCCGGACAGGCCCTGCCGGTTGGCCGGCCACTCCCCGTCGTCCATCGGTTCGGCGCCGACCTTGGTGCTGATCCGGACCCGGTCCCGGACGCCGGGGCGGCTGGCCAGCCAACGCCCCAGGAGGCGTTCGCTGGCCCCGCCGTGTCCGCTGTCGTCGGCCCAGAAGCTGTAGCAGTCGGCGGTGTCCAGCCAGACGCCGCCGGCGTCGACGAACTGGTCGAGCAGCGCGAACGAGGTCTCCTCGGGGACCTTGATGCCGAAGAGCATGGTGCCCAGCGCGAGATTCACCGCGGTCATGGTGTTCCTTCCCGTTGTCCCTGGTGGGAGGGGTAACACTGGTCGCTGGAGTGCTCTCCAGGGCAAGCCGCGAGGCTTGACGGAGCGTCAGCTGATCACCTGACGCTCCATCAACTGCGCTTGTCCGGACGGCGCTCCGGTGCGGTGAGACCGAGGTCATCGGGGTCGTCGCCGGGGAGGTGGCGGGCCACCTCGGCGTCGGTGACCTCGGCCAGGGTGGCCGGCCGCCAGCGTGGCGCGCGGTCCTTGTCGACCACCTGGGCGCGGATGCCCTCGACCAGGTCGTGGCTGGTCAGGCAGGCGCGGGAGGTGCGGTACTCCTGCTCGAGCGCCTCCTCCAGGGTGGCCAGCCGGCGGGCCCGGCGGACCGCGGCCAGGGTCACCTTGAGCGCGGTCGGGGAGCGGCCGAGCAGGGTGCGCGCGGCCGCCTCGGTGGCCGGGATGCCGGCCGCGGTCAGCCGGGCCAGGATCTCCTCGACGGTGTCGGCCGCGTAGCAGGCGTCGATCCAGTCACGGGCCGCGGCGAGCGGGGCCGGCGGCGCGGGGCTGGCGTGCCGGGCCACCGCTTCGGCGGCCGGCCGTTCGGCGAGGTCGGCGGCGAGCGCGGGCAGCGCGGCGGCCGGCACGTGGTGGTCGGCGAAGCCGCACAGCAACGCGTCGCCGGCGGTCATCTCGGCGCCGGTGAGCGCCAGATGGGTGCCCAGCTCGCCGGGCGCGCGGGCCAGCAGCCAGGTGCCGCCGACATCGGGCACGAAGCCGATGCCGGTCTCCGGCATGGCGACCCGGGAGCGTTCGGTGACCACCCGGAGGTCGCCGTGGGCGGAGACGCCGACGCCGCCGCCCATCACGATGCCGTCCATCAGCGCCACATAGGGCTTGGGGAACCGGGCGATCCGCGCGTTGAGCCGGTACTCGTCGCGCCAGAACGCCGCGGTGGCGGTGCCGTCCGAGGTGCTGGCGTCCCGGTGGATGGCGCGGATGTCGCCGCCGGCGCAGAGGCCGCGGTCGCCGGCGCCGCTGATCAGCACGGTGGTCACCGCGGGGTCGTCCGCCCAGCCGCGGAGCGCCGCGTCCACCGCCCGCACCATGGCGTGGTTGAGGGCGTTCAGCGCCCGGGGCCGGTTGAGGGTGATCCGGCCGAGCCGGCCCGTCGTCGCCAGCAGCACCTCGGGCCGCTCCCGCTGGTCGCCGGTCACCGCGTGGCCTCCGGGCCGGTGCTCTCGCCTCGCATGATCCGCTGGTCCTTCCCTCTCGGTCGCCGGTCGGCCGCGCGGACCGGCCGGCCGCCGCCGCCGGACCGCCGCGCGCCCCCCGAGGGTACGGCGGGGGCGCGCGGCGCGGCGGGGGCCGGTGCGCCGGAAGGGAGGTGGGCCGGTTCGCGGGGGCCGGTCTCGCGGGGGTGTCAGACCCCGTAGCGCGGCCTGAGGTGGCGCCAGAAGTCGCGGGCCATCCAGGCGTCGAAGCCGGTGATCTCGGCGGCGCTGCCGGCCTTCATCAGGAAGGAGTCGACGCCGGTCGGCGTCCAGTCGTAGAAGTCGTCCAGCCCGAGGGTGTGGCCGATCTCGTGCAGCAGGATGTGGATGTTCTCCTGGCCGAGGGCTCCCACGAAGTACTCGCGGCCCATCCGCTGGCCCCAGTCGCCGCCGGCGCCGCCGCCGAAGCCGTCGGTCAGCCACAGCGACTGGTCGAAGTGGCGGGCCTCCCCGCCGGGGCACTGGCTGTAGTCGCCGTCCTGGTGGTGGAACCGGTCGCACTCGGGGGCGCAACGCGGGGCGCCGCCGGCGTCCAGGTCGCCGATGTAGAGGTCAACCGCGTCGTCGTCCCACTGGAGGGTGGCGCGGTCGGCGGCCGCCCAGCCCACGACGTTGACCGGGACCCGCTGGTAGGGGAACCCGTCGAAGCCGTCGACGGCCTCGAACCACTTGTTGACCTGCTGGTCGAGCACGGTGTGGATCTGGTCGCGCAGTTCGGCGGTCACCGGGGTGGCGGACTCCCAGCGGACGCAGTAGTTGAGGGTGCCACCGTTGGCCATGACTTGGTCCCAGCCGTAGTTGGGGAAGCCCAGCAGGTCGGGGTAGGTCTCTGCCATGTGCCGCCAGACCTCGTCGAGGCCGGTGGCGTACTCGGCCGGCGGGTTCCAGTTCTCGTCGGGGTGGTCGGCGGCGGCGGGGGTGGGGGCGGCGGTGGCGGCCGAGGGCACGAGCAGGGCGGCGACCAGGGTGAACAGCAGGACGCCGCAGAGCGTCAGCGGCCCGCGGCGCCGGGCCGGGCGGTCTCCGGTGGGGATGCGCACGGTCAACTCCTTCGTGGACGTGGCGAGTCGGGCCCGCTGTCCGCGGGCCCGTCCCCAGGTGGCCGCCGGCGCCCGGTTGGTTGCCGAGGGTGGGCGGGTGCCGGCCGTGGGTGGTGGCCGGCGCCCGCCCGGCGCCGGGTCAGACGGGGACCTCGGTGGTCAGGCCGTCCGGCCAGTGAACGGTGACCCGCTCCCCCGCCACCTCGACCCGCGGCGGCTCCGCGGGCGCCGGGTCCGCCCCGCCGTCGGCCGCGTCCAGCGTGACCAGGGCGGCCAGCAGGCCGTCGGCCGGCGGGCCGTCCGCGGTGGCCACCCAGGGCACCGCGGTGTGCGGGCCCAACGGTGTGACGTCGTCCGCCCGCCACACGCCGGCCTCGGCGAAGCCGCGCAGCGCCCGCACCGCCGAGCGCAGCCGGCCGTCCCGCGCGGCGGCCACCAGCCCGGCCGGCGCGGGGGCCGGCGCCGGCGGCTCGGCCGCCGTCAGCGGCCAGCCGCCGAGCCGGACCCGGGCGCCGGGCGCCGCGTCGGCCACCCGCACCAGCCGCAGCTCCCGGCCGTCCCGCAGCACCGAGGCGACCGTGAGCCGGCCGGCCACGGTGGCCGCGCCGGCGCGGCCCGAGCCGTGGTCCGGGCCGGCCTCGGACGCCGGGTCGAGCCAGTGCGCCGGCCCGCCGGAGACGGCCAGCAGCACGCCGCCGGGGGCCCGGCCGGTGTGCCGGGTGGTGAAACCGGTGCGGTGGCTGGCGCGACCGGCGGAGTCCAGCAGCACCACCGCGTTGTCCACCGGGGCGTCCACCGTGTCGCCGACCAGCGGCGGGACGGTGGCGGTCGCGTAGCCCAGGCGGGCGTAGAGCGGGGCGTCGGTGAGGACGTCGCCGGCCCGCGCGTGGTCGGTTCCGTGGTTGACGACGGTGATCACGCCGGTTTCCCGCCGGCCGCTGACCAACCAGCCGGGCGCCTCGACCAGCCGGTCGAAGTCGCCGCGCTCCACCGGGAGTCGCTCCTCGACGTCGGTCCACACCGGGTGGTCGGCCGGCAGGGCGAGGCCGAGCATGCCCTTGGCGGCCCAGTAGGGCGAGCCCGGCCCCGAGTAGGACTGCTTCATCGCCGGCCACGGGTGGTGCCAGCCGAGGCTGAGCAGCCCGTCGGCCGGGTCCGGCGCGCCCCGGTCGTGGAAGTGCTTGAGGATGCCGCTGGCGGCGCGGCGTAGCTGGCCGGGCGGCAGGTCGCCGACTCCGGCGTAGGCGGCGGTCCACAGCGGGGCGGCGGCGGCGAACCGGTAGACCAGGCTGCGCCCCTGGAGCAGCGGGGAGCCGTCGGCGCCCAGCAGGTGGACGGCGTCCCGCAGGTAGGCGGTGAGGTCGGCCTCCCAGACGCGGCGCAGCTCCGGCGGGCAGAGCGTGCCGGTGACGTCGAACGCCCGGGTCCACAGCAGCGGGTAGAGGTGCAGCGCCCAGCCGGTGTAGTGGTCGTAGGCGCGCTGTTCGGCGCCGTCGCTGAGCCAGCCGCCGGCCCGGCGGAGGCTGGCGTGGACGGCGAGGTCCTCCTCGATGTCGGTCGCCGACCAGGGGCCGCCGACCTCGCGGAGGAAGGACTCCACCACGACGCGGAACCAGACCCAGTTGATCGGCGGGTAGGGCTGGCCGACGACGGTGGCCAGCCAGGCCACGGTGCGTTCCCGCACCCCGTCGTCCAGCCGGTCCCACAGCCAGGGCCGGGTGAGTTGCAGGATCAGCGCGATGGACGCGGCCTCGACCTTGGCCTGCCCCAACTCGTCGGGCCGCGGCCAGGCTTCGGGCGAGTGCGGGTCGGTGCCGGCGGCCAGCCCGGCGGCGTACCGCTCGGCCAGCCCGGTGGGGTCGGCGCCGCGCTCGCCGGCCAGCCGGAAGCCGGCCAGCAGCAGGGTGCGGGCGTAGCCCTCCAGGCCGTCGGAGGCCGGCCCGTAGGCGCTGTGGGGCCCCGGCAGGTCGATCCTGGCGCCGAGTGGGGAGCGGTACCGGTCGGTGGCGGCCAGCATCCGGTCGGCGACGGCGGTCCAGTGCGCCCTGGTCCAGCCGGTGTGCGGGGAACGGGCGCGGTCCTCGGGTGGGTTCACGCGCGCACCGCCAGGTCGCCGCGGCTGACCGGGTCGATCGGCGGCCGGCCGGCCCGGTAGCGTTCCAGCTCGTCGAGCGCGGCCTGCGCCATCCGGCGGGTCTCGGTGTCGAGCGAGCCGGCGATGTGCGGGGTGACCAGCACGTTGGGCAGGTCGTAGAGCGGTGAGTCGGCGGGCAGCGGCTCGGGGTCGGTGACGTCGAGGATGGCCTGGAGCCGGCCGTCGGCGCAGGCGTGGGCGAGCGCGTCGGTGTCCAGCAGGCTGCCCCTGGCGGTGTTGATCACGGTGGCGTGCGCGGGCAGCGCGGCCAGCTCGGCCGCCCCGATCAGGTGCCGGGTGGCGGGGAGTTCGGGGGCGTGCAGGCTGAGCACGTGCGCCTGGGGCAGTGCCTCGGCGAGGGTGGCCGGCTGGGCGCCGGCGGCGGCGATCTCGGCGGGGTCGGCGATCGGGTCGACGACCAGGACGCGGGCCAGCCCCAGCTCGGTGAGCAGGGCGCAGACCCGGGCGCCGATCCGGGAGTAGCCGACCAGCACCACGGTGCGGTCCACGCCGGACAGTTCGCCGCGCCGCTCGCGGTAGGACCAGTCGGCGCGGTGCGCGCGGGCGTCGTTGGCCAGGAAGGGCACCTTCTTGAAGGCCCACAGGACGGCGGCCAGCGTGTAGTGCGAGACGGGTTCGGCGTTGGCCTCCGCGGCGGTGGTGACCAGCACGTCGCGGTCGAAGACGGCCGGCCCGACGTGTGGGCGGACCGAGCCGGCGGCGTGCAGCACGGCGCGCAGCCGGGGGGCGGCGGCCAGCACCTCGCCGGTCAGCGGGGGACAGCCCCAGGAGGTGATCAGCACCTCGGCCCGGGCCAGCCGGGCCAGGCTGGCCGGCGAGGTCAGCTCCTCGGTGACCAACGGCTCGCCGAGGGTGGCGAGTTGACGGAGGCGGCCGAGTTCGGCCGGACCGAACTGGGTGGCGAAGGTGGGCTGCCCCATGACCAGCAGGGTCTCGGGGGCGGGTGGCTGGGTCACTTGACGCTCCCGCTGGCCAGGCCGGAGCGCCACTGCCGCTGGAGCACGACGAAGGCGACGACCAGGGGCACCACGGCGAGCAACGAGCCGGTGATGACCAGGGGGTTGTACTGGGGGAACTGCGTCACGCGGGAACTCCACTGGAAGAGGCCGAGGGTCATCGGGAAGAGCTTGGGGTCGGTGAGCATGACCAGGGGCAGGAAGAAGTTGTTCCAGATGCCGACGAACTGGAAGAGCAGCACGGTGACCACGCCGGGCCGCATCATCGGCAGCGCGATGGTGAAGAAGGTCCGCAGCTCGCCCGCGCCGTCCATGCGGGCCGCCTCCAGCACCTCGTCGGGCACCGCGGCCTCGGCGTAGGCGCGAACCAGGTAGACGCCGAAGGGGTTGGTGAGCAGCGGGATGAAGACGGCCCAGAAGGTGTCCACCACGCGCAGTTCGGTGGCCAGGAGGTACAGCGGGAGGGCCAGTGCGGTGGTGGGCACCAGCACGCCGGCCAGCGTGACGGCGAACAGCGCGCGGCGCCCGGGGAAGTCCAGCTTGGCGATGGCGTAGCCGCAGGCCGCGCAGATCAGCGCGCCGAGCAGGGCGCCGAGGCCGGCGTAGAGCAGCGAGTTGCGCACCCAGTACAGGAAGACGCCGTCCTCCTCGGCGAACAGGTCCCGCAGGTTGCCCAGCAGGTTCCAGTCGCCCAGCTCGAAGGCGCCGGTGGTGGAGAAGTCCCCGACGTTCTTGGTGGCGGAGGTGAGCAGCCAGACCAGTGGCAGGACGCTGTAGAGCGCGGCGATCAGCAGCAGCGCGTGCACCGCCCCTTTGGAGGTCCAACGCGAGGCCCTGGGGCGGGAGTTCATCGGGACCTCCGGGTGGAAAGGCGCATCACCAGCGCGGAGAGCAGGGCCGAGGCGAGGGCCAGCAGCAGCGAGGCGGCGGCGGCCCGGCCGTAGTCGTTGCTGATGAACGCGGCCTCGTAGACATAGAGACTGGGCGTCCAGGTGCTGGTCACCGACGAGGTGAACGAGCGCAGCACCAGGGGCTCGGTGAAGAGCTGGAGCGAACCGATGACGGTGAAGACCAGCGCGACGAACATGGTGGGCCGGATGATGGGCACCTTGATGGCCAGCGCGGTGCGGATCGGCCCGGCACCATCCACGGTGGCGGCCTCCAGGACGTCGCGGGGCACGGTGCGCAACGCGGTATAGAAAATGATCATGTTGTAGCCGAGCCACTGCCAGGTGGCCATGTTGACGATCGAGGGCAGCACCCCGTCGCCGCCCAGCGGGTCCCAGGGCAGCACGGCGTCCAGCGGGCCGATGCTCGGGCTGTAGAGGTAGGCCCAGATCAGGCCGGCGATCACGCCGGGCACCGCGTAGGGCAGGAAGACCGCCAGCGACCAGACCTGGCGCAGCCGGACGGTGGCCCCGTCAAGCACCAGGGCCAGCGCGAGCGCGGCACCCAGCATCAGCGGGACGTGGACCAGCGCGTAGACGGCGACGTTGCCGACGCTCTCCCGGAACGCCGGATCGCCCAGCACGTCGCCGTAGTTGGCCAGCCAGACGAAGACGTCGCGCGGTCCGTCGAAGCCGAGCCCGGTCAACCGCTCGGTGAACAGGCTCAGATACAGGGCATAGCCGACCGGTATCAGCACGGTGGTGAGCAGCAGCAGCGCGAACGGGCCGGCCAGCAGCCAGGGCGCCAGCCGGCGCCTGCGGCGGCCTGGGCGGGCGGCCGAGCCGGTCCGCTCGGGGGTGGCGAGGGTCATGCCGGGCTCCCCTCCCGCACGGACAGGCCGCGGTCGCGCATGGTGGCCACGGCGGTGCGCTGCACGCCCCGCATCGCGGCCGGGATGGTGGTACCACCGGAGGAGACCTGCCCCAGCGCGTCGGCGACCGAGGAGAACAGGCCGAGCGCGTTGGGCCCCCAGGTCCACTCGGGGACCCGGGTGTCCGCCTCGTCCAGCACGTCGTAGACCGGGTCGCCGACGAAGTAGTCGTCGGCCACGACCTCCCTGGCGACATCCCGGTTGGGCAGGTAGGCGGGGAACGGTGAGGTGAACGTGGCCCCGATGCGCGGGACTTCGGGGTCGGTGGAGAGCCAGCGCAGGAAGGTCACGGCGGCCTCGGGGACCGGGCTGTCGGTGGAGACGCCGAACGCGGTGCCGCCCTGCATGCCGTTGGCCGGCCGGCCCGCGTCCCAGCTCGGCATGGTGGCCACCGCCCAGCGGCCGGTGTCGTCGGGGATGGACTTCTTCAGCGTGCCGACGCCCCAGGAGGCGCCCAGGTAGCTCCACAGCCGGCCGCCGTGGATGCCGGATATCCACTCCTGGGTGCCGGTGCCGCCGCTGGCCACCAGGTCGTCGGCGATCAGCTCCTGCCAGTACTCGGCGGTACGCAGGGTGCCGGCGCCGGCCACGTCCACCACCCAGGTGTCGCCGTCGATCCGCCACCACGGGTCGCCGGCGCCCCAGGACATGCCGGCGAAGAACGAGCCGTCGTTGAGCGGGAAGGTGGTCAGCCGGGCACCCGGGTCGGCCTCCCGCACCGCCGCCGCCGTGTCGGCGAACCCGGCCCAGTCGCGCGGGACGGCCAGGCCGTGCTCGTCGAAGAGGTCCTTCCGGTAGTAGAGGGCCATCGGCGCCATGTCCATCGGCACCGCCCAGGTCCGGCCGT
This sequence comes from Streptomyces chisholmiae, assembly GCF_031845445.1. NCBI lineage: Bacteria > Bacillati > Actinomycetota > Actinomycetes > Kitasatosporales > Streptomycetaceae > Streptomyces > Streptomyces chisholmiae. Next base: position 62,099 of record NZ_JAVREO010000013.1, read on the forward strand.
TGGGGCGGACCCCGCGCCAGGCGGCGGTCGAGTAGCCGTCGGCCAGGTCGGCGAGGTCGTCGGTGAGGTCCCGCAGCCCGCCGGTGGCCAGCAGCTGGATCAGCCCCTGGTACTCGACGTGCAGGATGTCGGGGGCGTTGTGCGCCTTGATGGCGTTGGTCTGCTGCGCGTAGCCGCCGGAGAGCCCGGCGGCGATCACGCTCAGCTCGACGTGGACCTCGTCCTGGGCCGCGTTGAACGCCGCGACATAGGCGTCCATGCCGGTCATCCACGACCACAGGGTCACCCGGGTCGCGCCCGATGCGGTCGTGCCGGACGCACAACCGGCGAGCCCGGCGCCTCCGGCGGCGAACGCGGCGGCCCCGGCGGACGCGCGCAACAGCGCGCGCCGCGAGCAGCCGGTCTTCAGCGCCATGGGATCTCCCTTTCCACGTCGAACGGTTGTCCTGGGCCAGCTCAACGTGTGGGATAGTGCGCGGTCAATCAGCATCCGCCAAGCGATCACAATCGATCACAAGCGAAAAGCGAGGGACCCGATGACCCTGCCCTCCGAGCGCCAGGAACGCATCCTCGCCGCCGTGCACCACCAGGGCACGGTGCGGCTGAGCGAACTCGTCCGACGGCTGGACGTGTCCGCCGTGACCGTGCGCCGGGACGTGACCGCGCTCGCCGACCGCGGCCTGCTGCGCCGGGTGCACGGCGGCGTCACCCTGCCGTACCGCAACACCCGGGAGCCGGAACAACTCAGCACCGCCTTCGGCCGGTCGGCCTCCGGGGTGCTGCTCGGCATGGTGGTGCCCTCGGTCGAGTACTACTGGCCGCAGGTGATCCAGGGCGCGCAGACCGCGGTGAACGCCGCCGAGGGCCGGCTGGTGATGCGGGTCTCCAGCTACGAGCCGGGCGAGGACCGGCGGCAGATCACCGCGCTGCTGGAACGCGGCGCGCGCACCCTGCTGGTGGCCCCCGTGGTGACCGGCGCGTACGGCCGGGACCTGCTGCGCTGGCTGGTCGGGCTGCCCGTCCCGGTGGTCCTGGTGGAGCGGCAACCGCCGCCCGAGCTGCCCACGTTGGCGCTGGACGCGGCGACCACCGCGCACGCCCTGGGCGCCGGGCTCGGCACCCGTCACCTGGTCTCGCTCGGCCACCACGGGATCGCGCTGGTGCTCTCCCGGCAGTCCCCCACCAGCCGGGAGCTGCGCCGCGGCTGGCGGGAGACGATGGCCGAACTCGACCTGCCGCACCCCGACGAGCGACTCTTCGAGGTGCCGGTCTACGGCACCGCCGGCTGGGCCGCCGCCTACGACGAGGTGCTGTGCCACTGCCGGGAGTCGGGGCTGACGGCGCTGCTGGTGCACTCCGACCGGGAGGCGATCGGCATGGTGGAACGGGCCCGCGACCTGGGCATCGCGGTGCCCGGCGAGTTGGCGGTGGTCTCCTACGACGACGAGGTCGCCGCCACCTCGGACCCGCCGCTGACCGCCGTCCGACCGCAGAAGCACCGCCTGGGCCAGATCGCCGCCGAACTCGCCCTGGCCCGGGCCGCCGAGCCGGAGCTGCGCCCGGTCCACCGGGTCCAGCTGTGGCCGACCCTGGAGGTACGCGAGTCCTGCGGCGGCCAACCGGCTCGCTGACGACGGCGGGCCGGGGGCGGGGACGGCGACGGGGACGCTGCCTGGCGCACCGAGGGCGGGGACCGGGTGGACGCCGCGCCACAGGCCGAGTACGCGGCGGTGCACGGCCGTTGGTCCCGCCCGGCCGGGCCGGCACCGGCCGTCGCGTTCGGGGGGCGACGGCCGGCTCGGTTCTGGTAACTCGACGTGTGGGCCTGCTACTTGACGCCGCCCTCCGCGAGCCCGGCGCGCCACCAGCGCTGGAGCGGGATGAAGAGCAGCAGCAGCGGCACGGTGGTGACCGCCGAGCCGACCACGATCAGCCGGGTGTAGTCCGGGTTCTGGCTGACCGCCGAGTTCCAGGTGAACAGGCCCTGGGCGACGGTGAAGAGGTCGTTGTCGGTGAGCATCACCATGGGCAGGAAGAAGTTGTTCCAGATGCCGACGAACTGGATCAGGAAGATGGTCACCGCGCCGGGCAGCATGATCCGCAGGCCGACCGAGAAGAAGGTGCGGACCTCGCCGGCCCCGTCCACCCGGGCCGCCTCCAGCAGCTCGTTGGGGATGGCGCCGGAGGAGTAGGCGCGGGCCAGGTAGACCCCGAAGGGGTTGACGATCAGCGGGATGAACACCGACCACATGGTGTCCGTCAGCTGGAGGTTGGACATCATCAGGTACAGCGGGATGACGATCGCCGTGTTGGGGATGAGCACCCCGACGATGACCAGGCCGTACCACTTCTCCTTGCCGCGGAAGGGGAACTTGTCGAAGGCGTAGCCGGCGGCCACCGACAGCATGGTGGCGCAGAACGCGCCGCCCACCGCGTACACCGCTGTGTTGAGCAGCCAGCGGCCGAACCGCCCGCCGTCGGCGGCGAACAGGTCCCGCACGTTCTCCACCACGTGGAAGCCGGCCGAGGGCGCGAAGCCGTTGCCGCTGTACAGCTCGGGCAGCGTCTTGGTGACCGCGAACACCAGCCAGACCAGCGGCAGCAGGGTGTAGAGCCCGGCGATGGCGACCAGCGAGGTGGCCACCGAGCGGCGCAGCCACCACGGCTTCCCGCCGCCCGTCGCGCCGCCCCGCCGCGCGCCGGCGGCCCCTTTCGGTCCGGAACGGACGCCCGGGCGCTCGGTTTCCAGGACGTCGGTCATCGCAGTGCCCTCCGGTTGGCGAATCTGGTGACGGCGAAGGAGAGGATGCCGGCCAGCAGGGCGATCAGCACGGAGACGGTCGCCGCGTAGTGGTAGTCGTTGCTGTTGAACGCCGAGGTGTAGGCGAGCATGTTCGGGGTCCAGGCGTTGCTGATGGGGCTGTCGCCCGAGGTGCGCAGGATCATCGGCTCGGTGTAGAGCTGGAGCGAGCCGATGATGGTGAACAGCGTCGCCACCAGCACGGTCGGCAGCACCTGCGGGAGCTTGACATGGAAGGCGATGCGCAGCTCACCGGCCCCGTCGATGCGGGCGGCGTCCACGGTGCTGCGCGGCACCGCCTGCAGGCCGACGAAGATCAGCACCACGTTGAAGCCGAGCGCCCCCCAGACGGCGATGTTGACCAGCGAGAACATCACGCCGTCGCCCAGGAAGTCGATCTCCCAGCCGAGCGAGGAGAAGCCGTCGATCAGCGGGCTCAGGCCCGGGGTGTAGAGGTAGAGCCAGATGATCGAGGCCACCAGCCCCGGCACGATGTGCGGCAGGAACAGCAGCGTGTGGAAGAACCGCCGGCCCCAGGTCAGGGCCGAGTCCAGCAGCAGCGCCAGGGAGATGGCGAGCAGGATGAGCAGCGGTACGTAGATCAGCCCGTAGAGCAGCACCCGGCCGACGCCGGCGAGGAACTCGGCGTCGGTCAACGCCCGGGAGTAGTTGTCGAACCAGGCGAAGACGAGCTTCGGGCCGTCCCAGCCGATGCCCTCGAAGCGCTCCCGGAAGAAGCTGAGGCCGACCGCGTAGCACAGCGGGACGATGTAGGTGAGGAGGAAGAGCAGGCCGAACGGGCCGAGCAGGAGCAGCACCCCGTTGCGGCGCTGTCTGGTCCGGCGGTTCGGTGGTGAGGTGATGGAGGCCATGGCGTTCCCTGAGGCAGGCGACGAGGGAGTTGAGGGGGGCGGGTCAGGTGCGGACGTCGAAGCCGCGCAGCCGCAGTTGGTCCACGGTCGCCTGCTGCCAGCGGCGCAACGCGGACTGGATACCGTCGGGTTGTCCGATGGAGGCGGTCAACTCGTCCATGAGGCGGGCGAATCCCTCGGTCATGTCGGGCCCCCACTCCCAGTCGGGCGGGATGCTCTCCGAGGCGGCCCGGGCGACCTCCGGCAGGCCCATGCCCTGGACGTAGGGGTTGGCCGCCTCCAACTCCGTCTCCCAGGAGTCGAACAGCTCGTGGCTGACCGGCATCGCGCTGCTCACCGGGGCGGCGGCGGCCACCGCCTCCGGGTCGGTGGCGACCCAGCGGGCGAACTCCATCGCCTCCTCCGGGTGGCTGGCCCCCTCGGGGAGGGCGAGCGTGGAGCCGCCGTAGTTGCCGGCGGCGGTCCCGTCCCAGGCGGGCAGCTGGACCGCGCCCCACTGGCCGGCGAGTTCCGGCACGAAGCGGGAGAGGTTGCCCAGCATCCAGGGCGCGGCGACCATCCCGAGCGAGCGGTCCTGTTGCAGGTCCGCGATGTGCTTCTCGGCGAACACCGGCTCGATGTTGACCAGTTCGTCGGCGATCACCTCGTCCCAGTAGCGGGACACGGCGGTGCTGGAGTCGTCGGTGGCGTCCACCCGCCAGTGGCCGTCGGAGGTGTCGAACCACTGGGCGCCGGCCTGCCAGGCGAGGCCGGCGAAGAGCGCGGCGTCGTTGTTGCCCAGGGTGGCCAGCACGGTGTCGGGGCGTTCGGCGCGCACCTGCTCGGCGGTCTCCCGGAACTCCTCCCAGGTGGTGGGCGGTTCCAGGCCCAGCTCCTCGAAGACGTCGGCCCGGTAGAGGAAGACCTGGGGGGCCATGTCCTTGGGGACGGCGTAGACGTCGTCGCCGAGCGCGACCTGGTTCCAGGCCCACTCGGGGAACTGGTCGCGCAACTCCTCGACGTTGTGGTCGGTGAGCGGCTGGATGACGTTGTGCGTCACGAAGGCGGGTACCTGGGGGTACTCGACGGTGACGACGTCCGGTGCCTTCCCGGCGCGGACCGCGTTGTACATCTTCGAGTAGCCGCCGCCCAGACCGGACGGCACCTGTTCGAACTCCACCTGGATGTGGTCATGGGTCTCGTTGAAACGGTCAACTATCTCCCGTGATCCGGAGATCCACGACCAGAAGGTGATGGTGACGACCTCGTCGTCGCCGGAGCCCGCGAGGCCGCACGAGGCCAGCAGCGCTGACCCGACCCCCGCGGCCACCAACCCTCGTATCGTTCGGCTTCTTCGTTGAGACCCCACGGCGGCTCCTTCTCTGGCGTGCGCAACTGCACCTTGGCTCAGGCGCACACATGAGTCAATAGAAGTGCACGAAACGATTCACATAAATGCACGAAGGCTTAAGATGCTTCACCACCAGCCGGAGGGAGCGTCACCATGGCGGATCTACTCGCCCTACAGCGCCGCGAGCTGCTGCTCCGCGAACTGCGGGCCGCCGGCGCCGTGCGGGTCGCCGAACTGGCCGCCCGGTACGCCGTCTCGTTGGGCACCATCAGGCGTGACCTGGGGGAACTCGCCACCAGCGGCGCCCTCGTCCGGGTCCGCGGCGGCGCGGTGCTGCCGCCGGGCGGGGCACCCGGCGGCCCACCGGCCGACCGCCAGGCGGTCGTGGCGCCGCGCCGGCCGCCGCCGGGCGGCCACCGGGCGGCGGTCCGCACCATCGGCCTGCTGGTCCCCTCGGCCACCCGGTTCTACCCACCGGTGATCAGCGGGGTGCGGGCGGTCGCCGCCCGGCACCGGGCCCGGGTGGTGATCGCGCTCTCCGACCACGGGCAGCCGCGGGACCTGGCGCAGATCGACGAACTGCGGGCGCTGGGCGCCTCGGGGCTGCTGGTCGCGCCGGCCGACGGGGCCGAGACCGGCCCGGCGGTGCTGGACCGGCTGCGGGCCACCGGGCTGCCCTTCGTGCTGGTCGAACGGCGCCCCCAGGACCCGTACGACCCGGCCGAGTTCGTGGTCTCCGACCACCGCAAGGGCGCCTACGCCGCGGTGGCCCACCTGGCCGGACTCGGCCACCGGCGGGTGGCGCTGCTGGCCAGGACCGGCCTGACCGCCGGCCAGGTCAGGGAGGGGCACGCCGCCGCGGTGCGGGCGCTCGGGCTGGCCGAGGACGCGCCGGCGCTGGTGCCGGACGGGCCGGTGGCCGGGGCCCCGGCGGCCGCCGCGGTCGGCGACGCCTTCCTCGACTCCTGCCTGGCCAGCGGGGTTTCGGCGGCGGTGGTGGCCGCCGAGGGGGACGCGATCATGCTGCTCCAGCGGCTGCGGGCGCGGGCCCTGCGGGTGCCGGCCGACCTGGCCCTGGTCACCTGCGACGACGAGTTGGCCGCGGTCGCCGAGGTGCCGCTGACCACGGTCGCCCCGCCCAAGGGGCGGGTCGGCGAGTGCGCCACCCGGCTGCTACTGGACCGGCTCGACCGGCCGGAGCAGGAACCGCCGCGGGGCGTGGTGATGCAGCCCCGGCTGGTGGTCCGCCGCTCCTGCGGGGCGGCGCGGGACTGACCGGCGCGCGCGGGGGCGTCGGCACCGGCCGGGATGAGAAACCTGTGTCGCGCCCCTGGTCGATCACGCGCGGCTGGTGTCATCATGAGCCGCGATTGAGCAAGCCGCAGCAAGTTGCAGCAACATCGCCGGTCGTGGCATCGCCGCGGCGCGTTCCGGCGGCCGTGCGCCGCCCGTCCTCCCCCGCGGTGGCGCGCGGCCCCGACCCGGGCCGCCGTCCGCTGGCCGCCGGCGCTCGCCGGCGGCATTCCGGTGAATCGATTCAAGCCCGCCGTCACTCCCCCGCCATCCGAGAGGTGTCCCGCATGTCCCCCTCGCACCGGACCGACTCCGTCAACCCCGCTGACCGCGGCGGGACTTCGGCCAGCCCCAGCCGGCGTTCCCTGCTGCGCACCGCCGCGGCCATGACCGCCGCCGCCCCGCTGTACTCCTGGCTCTCCGCCCCGACGGCCGCCGCGGCCACCGCCGCGAGCCCCGCCGCCAGGCCCGCCAGCGGCCCGGGCGAGGTGGCGCTGCGCTGGCTGGAGGACCGGCCCGGCTGGTTCGCCGGCGCCCAGTGGGGCACGCCCTGGCCGCAGGGCGCCGTCCCCGGCGACCAGTCGTTCACCCTCACCGCCGAGGGCGGCGCCGAGGTCCCGCTCCAGTCCTGGCCGCTGGCCTACTGGCCGGACGGCACCCTGAAGTGGAGCGGGCACGCGCTGGCCGGTGGGACGCCGGCAGCCGACGGCTACACCCTGGCCGCCGGCGAGCCGGCCGCCCCGGAGCGGGCGGTGGTGGTGCGCGAGCGGCCCGGGCACGTGGACATCGACACCGGGGTGATCAGCCTGCGCCTGCCGACCAGCGGCACCGACCTGGTCAGCCGGGTACACCGCGGGGACACCCCGATCGCCACCCACGGCCGGCTGGTCAACATCGTGCAGCGGGAGCTGCCCGACGACGGGCTGGGCAACGTCCGCCGGGACGAGCTGCTCAGCGACGTGCGGTCGGTCACCGTCGAACAGTCGGGCCCGGTGCGGGCGGTGGTGCGGATCGAGGGCAAGCACCGGGGCCGGGGCCGGTCCTGGCTGCCGTTCACCGTGCGGGTGTACGCCTACGCCGGCTCGGACAGCTTCCGGATGGTGCACAGCTTCGTCTTCGACTCCGACGGCCAGGACGACTTCGTCGCCGGCCTCGGGGTGCGCTTCTCGGTGCCGCTGCGCGACGAGCCGTACAACCGCCACGTGCGGCTGGTCGGCGAGGGGCACGGCGCGCTGACCGAGGCCGTCCAGCCGCTGACCGGACTGCGCCGCGACCCGGGCGAGGCGGTGCGGCTGGCCCAGGTGGCCGGCGAACGGACCCCTGACATCGACACCTGGGACACCCGGGTCTCCGGGCGCGTGCACCTGATCCCGCGGTTCGGCGAGTACTCGCTGGCCCAGCTCAGCTCCGAGGGCTTCACGGTCCGCAAGCGGACCAGGTCCGGCTACGGCTGGGTGCCGGTGGACGAGGGCCGGCGGGCGGCCGGCGTCGGCTACCTCGGCGGGCCGAGCGGTGGACTCGCCTTCGGACTCAAGGACTTCTGGCAGCTGCACCCCACCCAGCTGGACATCCGGGGGGCGCACACCGACACCGGTGAGGTGACGGTCTGGCTGTGGTCGCCGGACGCGCCGGCCATGGACACCCGCTTCTACCACGACGGCCTCGGCCAGGACAGCTACGAGGAGCAGTTGGAGGGGCTGGAGATCACCTACGAGGACTACGAGCCGGAGTTCGGCACCCCGTACGGGATCGCCCGCACCAGCGAGCTGACCTTCGCGGCGCTGGCGGCCACCCCGACCCCGGAGGCGCTGGGCGGCTTCGCGGACGCGGTGCGCGCCACCCCGCAGCTGGTCAACCCGGTCCAACAGCTGCTGGACACCGGCGCGTTCGGCGGCCTGTTCACCCCCGTGGACCGCTCGACACCGGCCCGGGCGGCGATCGAGGACAACCTCGACTTCCTCTTCGACTACTACGTCACCGCCCGGGACCAGCGGCACTGGTACGGCTTCTGGAACTACGGCGACGTGATGCACTCCCAGGACGGCAGCCGCCGGGTGTGGAGTTACGACATCGGCGGCTACGCCTGGGCCAACTCCGAGCTGTCGCCCGACCTGTGGCTCTGGTACGCGTTCCTGCGCTCGGGGCGGGCGGACATCTTCCGGTTCGCCGAGGCGATGACCCGGCACACCGGCGAGGTGGACGTCTACCACGCCGGCGAGTGGGCCGGGCTCGGCACCCGGCACGGGGTGCAGCACTGGGCCGACAGCGCCAAGCAGCAGCGGATCAGCACCGCCGCCTACCGCCGCTTCTACCACTACCTCACCACCGACGAGCGGACCGGCGACCTGATCAGCGAACTCGCCCGCAGCGAGGAGACGTTCCTGGTCCTGGACCCGGGCCGGAAGGTGCGCGACGAGCCCTACGAGCCGGACCCGCACGCGCTGCGGATCTCCTTCGGCACCGACTGGAGCGGGCTGGCCGCCGCCTGGCTCAGCGAGTGGGAGCGGCGCGGCCCGCACTGGGAGGAGTGCCGGGACAAACTGCTCGGCACCATGGAGACGATCGCCGCGCAGCCGGTCGGCTTCATCCAGAACAGCGGCCTGTACGACCTGGACACCGGCCGGTTCGCGCTGGAGCCGGAGCCGCAGTACCGGGTCTCCCACCTGAACGCGGTGTTCGGTCTTGTGGAGATCAACGCGGAGCTGCTCCAGCAGATCGACCTGCCGGAGTTCGAGGCGGCCTGGCTCCAGTACTGCCGGCTCTACAACGCCACGCCGCGGGAGGCGGAGGCCGAGCTGGGCCACGCGCTGTCCAACAACGGCAACCTGAAGCAGGCGCACACCAGGCTCCAGGCGTTCGCCGCGGCCAGGACCGACGATCCGGAGCTGGCCGCCCGGGCCTGGGACGGCTTCCTGCACCCGGGCACCAGTTGGGAGTACTCGGTGGACACCGAGCTGGTGACCGAGCGGGTGGCGAGCACCCTCAACCCGACCGACTGGTTCGGCAACGCGTCCACCAACAACAGCGCGCAGTACGGGCTGGCCGCGATCCAGAACCTGGCGCTGATCGGCGAGCACCTCCCGTAGGCGGCGCCCGGGGTCCGCCGTGAGGTCCGGTGCCGCGCCGGGCCCCACGGCGGCCCGGGAGGTGACCAGGTGCACACGTCTGCGCAGCTTCCTTTACGATGTGCAACATCTGTTCACTGGAGGGCCGATGACCGACATGCTCGTCGCCCAGCGCCATGAGCTGCTGGTGGGAGAGCTGGAGAAATCCGGCGTTCTCAAGATCACCGAGCTGGCCGAGCGGCTGGAGGTCTCCCGGGCCACCATCCGCCGTGACCTGATGGAGCTGGAGGCGGCCGGGCGGGTGACCCGGGTGCGGGGCGGCGCCCTGCTGGCGACCGCGCCCGGCGCCGACCGGCCACCGGCAGTCGGCGGGGCGCCGGCGGCCCCGCGGCGGGAGCGGGCACTGGGCCTGATGGTGCCGTCGGCCACCTACTACTACCCGCGCGCGGTGGCCGGGGTGCGCGCGGTGGCCGCCGAGCGGGCCGCCCGGGTGGTGATCGGGCTGACCGACTACGCGCAGTCCCGGGAGCTGGAGCAGATCGCCGAGCTGGCCGCCGCCGGTGCCACCGGGCTGCTGGTCACGCTCTCAAGGGAGCACTACCTGCCGGCCGCGACGCTGGCCCAACTGCGGGCCGGCGGACTGCCGTTCGTGCTGCTGGAGCGGCAGCCGCAGAACCCGTTCGAGCCGTGTGAGTTCGTGGTCTCCGACCACCGGCAGGGGGCGTTCGCGGCGGTGCGGCACCTGGCGGAGCTGGGGCACGAGAGGGTCGCGCTGTTCACCAACGGCAGCCCCACCGCGCCGCTGGTCGCCGAGGGGCACGCGGCGGCCGTCCGCGAGTTGTCGCTGCTGCCCTCGGCGCCGGTGGTGGACAGCGGGCGGCCGACGCTGGGCACCGCGGAGGCCACCCGGCACTACGACGCCTTCCTCGGCGCCTGCCGGGCCAGCGGCACCAGGGCGGCGCTGGTGCACTCCGACCACGACGCCATCGAGCTGATCCGGCGGATGCGCGGCGCCGGGCTGCGGACCCCGGAGGACCTGGCTCTGATCGCCTACGACGACGAGATCGCCGCGCTGGCCGAGGTGCCGCTGACGGCGGTGGCGCCGGCCAAGCAGGAGTTGGGCGAGCTGGCCGCGGGGCTGTTGTTGGACCGGTTGGAGGCGGCCGACCCGGCCGCGGTCCCGGTGCGGCAGCTGCTGGTCCAGCCCCGGCTGATCGTCCGGGCCTCGTGTGGGGCGGCGACCGCGGCGGAGTGAGGGCGGCGGCAGGTCAGGGGGCGGACCGGGCCGTCGGAAGGGCGCTCCGGCGGCTGCGGCCGCCATGGACATTTGTTTGGCGTTGTAGGTAGACATTGTCAAAAGTGATCAGGGTGAAGCATTCTTGATGCGTCTGATCCACTCGGCCAGGACGGTCCCCCGCGCTCGCCCGGCGGGGGCCACCGCGGCGACGCCGGCGGCACGCGACGGAGCGTGCCCCGACCACCCGCCGGTCGTTCCTCCCGCCCCGGCCGCCGATCCGAAAGTGCTCACCTCGATGCCCAAGCGCCCCACCGCCCTGTTCGCCTTCGCCGACCGGAACCTGCCGCTGCTCTTCCCGCCCGACGTGCTGACCGCGCTGCGCGGGCTGGTCGACCTCGACCCCACCCTGACCGTGGCGGACTTCGGGGACCCGCGGCTCGCGCCCGTGCTGCCCGGGGTGGAGGTGCTGATCACCGGCTGGGGCTGCCCGCCCGTCTCGGCAGAGGTACTCGACACCCTGCCCCGCCTGCACACCCTCGTGCACACCGCCGGCACGGTGAAGAGCCTGTTGGCGCCCGAGGTCTGGGAGCGCGGGGTGGCGGTCTCCTCGGCCGCGACCGCGAACGCCCTGCCGGTGGCCGAGTACACCCTCGGCATGATCCTGCTGCTGGGCAAGGGCGTGTTCGCGCTGCGCGAGGAGTTCCGCGCGCAGCTGCGGCCGCCGGCCGACCTGCTGCACCGCGACATCGGGAACGTGGGGCGCCGGGTGGGGATCATCGGGGCCTCCCGGATCGGCCGCCGGGTGATCGAGCTGCTGCGCCCCTTCGAGTTCGAGGTGCTGCTGCACGACCCGTTCGTGGACGAGGCGGCGGCGGCCCGGCTGGGGGTGCGGGCCGTGGGCCTGGACGAACTCCTCGCGAGCTGCTCGATCACCTCGGTGCACGCGCCGGCCACCCCGGCCACCCGGCACCTGATCGACGCGGACCGGCTGGCGCTGCTGCCGGACGGCGCCACCCTGATCAACACCGCCCGGGGCAGCCTGGTCGACACCGACGCGCTGGTCCGGGAGTTGACCACCGGGCGGATCAACGCGGTGCTGGACGTGACCGATCCGGAGCCGTTGCCGACCACGTCGGCCCTGTTCCGGCTGCCCAACGTCTTCCTGACCCCGCATGTCGCGGGGTCCCTGGGCAACGAGCTGCGGCGGCTCGGCCTGACCGCGGTGCACGAGATCGAGCGGGTGCTGCGGGGCGAGCCGCTGGCCCACCGGGTCGAGGCGGCCGAACTGAGCCACAGCGCCTGAGGGGTTGACCGGTCCGGGCCGGGCCGACGCGGGCGCCGCGCCCGGGTCAGTCCGGGCCGGCCAACGCGTGGTCGAGCAGGACCTCAGCCGCCGCCCGCGCGTGCCGGCCGTAGTCCGCCTCGTCCAACACCATGGCCCGGCTGGCCGCCCCGTCGGCCAGGGTGACCAACTGCTCGGCGAGCGCGGCCGGTTCCCGGCAGCCCAGCTCCGTCACCAGCGGGGTGACCAGCTCGACCATGCGCAGTTTCTGTTCGCGGGCGTAGGCGTGCACCGCGCTGGCCGGGTCGGGGAACTCGGCCGCCGCGTCGATGAACGGGCAGCCGCGCACCGGGGTCGCCTCGGCCGTCGCCGGCGGGTCGAAGAGCGCGAGCAGCCGCTGCCTGGCGGGCACGTCCGGGCGGGTCAGCACACCCTCCAGGGTGGCGCCCGAGCCGGCCAACTCCGTCAGATGGGCCAGCACCAGGTCGTTCTTGGTCCTGAAGTGCGCGTAGAGGGTGCGTTTGGAGACGGGGGCGGCCTCCGCCACCTGCTCCATGCCGGTCGCGTTGATGCCCTGCGTCGCGAAGAGCCGGGCGGCGGCGGCGAGGACGCGCTCGCGGCCGCCCCGGCCACCCCGCCGGGCCTCGGTGGTCGTGGTGCTCACGACGCCAAGTATACGAGACCGTTTACCTCGACCGGGAGACCCTGCTAGGGTCCACGTCGTCAAGTAAACGACACCGTTTACTTCGTGTCCCGAAGGAGCGACCTCATGACCGGCCAGGCCACCGACCAACAACTCCGCGAGCACGCCGTGCGGTTGATCCGCGACCGGCACGCCACCCGGGCGTTCCGGCCGGAGCCCGTTCCCGAGGAGACGCTGCGCGCGATCTTCACCCTGGCCGGCGCCGCCCCCTCCAACTCCAACGCCCAGCCGTGGCGGGTGGCGGTGGCCAGCGGCGCGAGCCGCGACCGGCTGGCGGACGCCATCCGCGCCGCGCACGCCGGGCAGCGCCGCTCCGCCGAGTTCCCGTACTCCGAGGCCATGTACGAGCCGGCGCACCAGGCCCGACGGGCCGCGTTCGGCGCCGAGTTGTACGGCACCCTGGGCATCAGCCCCGAGGACCACGCGGCCCGAGCCGCCTACGACGTGGCGAGTCTCGGCTTCTACGGCGCGCCCCACGTGGCGTTCTTGTTCGTCGGCGGCGACGGCGACCCCCGACTGGCCGCCGATGTCGGGGCCTATCTCCAGACCCTGCTGCTGGCCATGGCCGCCCACGGGGTGGCCAGCTGCCCACAGGGACTGCTCAGCTTCTACGCCGACCAGGTCCGCGCCGAACTCGGCGTCACCGGCGGGCGGTTGCTCGTCGGCGTCGCCTTCGGCCACGCCGACGGGACCGCGCCCGTCAACCAACTGGCCACCCCCCGGGCCGAACTGGCGGCGACCACCACCTTCCACGACTGAGCCGGCCACCGCCGGCCGCGCCGCCGGGCCCGAACTGGTCGCCGCCACGGCAGCGTTGCGCCGCGACACGCCTCCGAACGAGTGACATTGCGGGGCGACGGCGCGGGCGGTCGCCAGGGTGTCGGCATGACTGTCAAGCAACTCCTCCGCCGGGCCGCGCTGGCCGCCCTGCCCGTCGCCCTGCTACTCACCCCCGTCTCCCTCACCGCCGCGCCGGTCGCCAACGCGGCGGTGGCCTGCCCCACCGTCGAGGACCCGCTGTACGCGGCCAACAACCAGGCGGTCGAGGTGGAACGGATCTCCCCCGACCCGTCCTTCCGCACCGACTGCCGCCAGCTCTACCGTGCCGACGGGCGGGCGCCCGAGGTGGTCTTCGCCGAGGGCTTCGAGCCGCGGGACGTGACCGACGGCCAGTACGACCTGGAGCAGTACGTCCTGGTCAACCAGCCGTCGCCGTTCGTCAGCACCAGCTACGACCACGACCTGTACAAGAACTGGCGCTCGGCCGGCTACAACTACTACATCGACGCCCCCGGCGGGATCGACGTCAACGCGACCATCGGCGACCAGCACCGGTGGGCCGACCAGGAGGAGGTCGCCTTCCCGGGCGGCATCGCCACCGAGTTCATCGTCGGCGCCTGCCCGGTGGACTCGGCCACCCGCACCGAGATCATGACGGAGTGCGTGGACAACCCGCACTACGAGCCCTGGCGCGGCTGACCTGACCCGACCCGACCCGACCCGGTCGGTCGGCGCCCGGGAACCCGGGTCAGGCACCGCTCGTCCCACCCGTGTGACGCAGCACCACCAGGCCACCCCCGCCGCCCGCCCGCTGACCGACGCCGACGTGCCCACCGCGGTCGACACCCTCGCCCGGGCCTTCGCCGACTACCCGTTCACCCGGCATGTCATCGCCGCCGACGGCCACCAGGAGCGGATCCGCCGCTTCCAGGAGCTGTGCCTGACCGTGGTCGGGATGGCCTACGGCCGGGTGTGGGTGGCGGACGAGGCGAGGGCCGTCGCCGTGTGGACCACCCCGGAGCGGGACCCGGCGCCGGCCCTCGCCGAGATCGGCTCGGTCCTCGGCGAGTTGGCCGGAGACCGGGCGGCGGCCTTCGAGTCGGCCGAGCGGGTGATCGCGCCGCACCGGCCGGCGGAGCCGGTCTGGTTCCTCAACACGGTGGGCGTCGCCCCCGAGGCGTGGGGCCGGGGCCTGGGCGGCGCGGTCCTCGCCCCGGGCGTCGCGGCGGCGGCCCGGGCCGGGTGCCCGGCGTTCCTGGAGACGTCGAGCGAGCGCAACGTGCGCTTCTACCAGCGCCTCGGCTTCACCGTCACCGCCGAGGTGCCGCTGCCGGACGGCGGCCCGACCACCTGGTGCCTGCGCCGGGAGCCGGACGCAGCCCCGGCGGCGGGCCACTGACCCGGCCGACCGCCGGCCACGGCGAGCCGGGCGGCGATCGGCAACCGAGTATCCGGGAGGACGGGGGGACGGGAGGGCTTCTCGGCGGAGGCCGCCTCCCAACCAGCGTGCTTCCGGAGCCCGTTGACGTACCGCGGAACGCTGGAGCGCGGGCTGCGGCCGGGCGATCTCCCCGATGGGGCGGAGCCGCTTCGACACCGGGTTCCCCGGGCTCCGCGGGCTGGACGACCCGACGTTGCCCGAGCGGCAGCGGTGGGCCGCGCGCGCCAGGATGGCCGAGCGGGAGCATGCGGAGTGTTGCCCCCGCCCAGTCACCCGCCCGGTCACCGACCTGGGCGCGGACCGGCGGTCCCCGGGCGGCGGCCACGCCCGGGCACGCGGGGGCCGTCAGGCGTCCCCGAGGTGGTCGACCAGGGCCGCGGTGACGTCGGCGGTGGTGGCGGTGCCGCCCAGGTCGCGGGGGAGCACGCCGGCCGCGGTGGTGGCGGCGATGGCCCGCTCCAGGCGGGCCGCCTCGGCGGGCCGGCCGAGGTGGTCCAGCAGCAGCGCGGCGCTGCCCACCGCGCCGATCGGGTTGGCGACGCCCCGGCCGGCGATGTCGGGGGCCGAGCCGTGCACCGGCTCGAACATGCTGGGGAAGCGGCGTTCCGGGTTGAGGTTGGCGCTGGCCGCCAGCCCGAGGCTGCCGGCGAGGGCGCTGCCGAGGTCGGAGAGGATGTCGGCGTTGAGGTTGGAGGCGACCACGACCGAGAGGTCCTGGGGCCGCAGGACGAACCGCGCGGCCATCGCGTCCACCAGCACGCTCTCGGTCTCGACGTCCGGGTAGTCGGCGGCGACCCGGCGGAAGACGTCGTCCCACAGCACCATGCCGTACTGCTGGGCATTGCTCTTGGTGACGCTGGAGACCTTGCGGTGGCGCCTGGTGCGGGCCAGGTCGAAGGCGTACCGCATCACCCGCTCGCAGCCGACCTCGGTGAACAGGGCGCTCTGCACGGCGACTTCGCCGCCCGGGCCGCGGCCGGCGAGGTTGCGGCCGCCGAGACCGGCGTACTCCCCCTCGCTGTTCTCCCGGACCACCACCCAGTCCAGCTCGTGCTCGTCGGCGGCCCGCAGCGGGCCGCGGACGCCGGGCAGGAACCGCACCGGGCGGACGTTGGCCCACTGGTCGAAGCTCTGGCAGATCCGGAGCCGCAGCCCCCAGAGGCTGACGTGGTCGGGGACGGTGGGCCAGCCGACGGCGCCGAAGTAGAGGGCGTCGAAGTCGGCGAGCCGGTCCAGGCCGTCCTCGTCCATCATCCGGCCGGTGCGCTCGTGGTGGGCGCAGCCCCAGGGGAACTCCGTCCAGGCGAAGTCGAACGCGCCGGCTGAGTCGGCGGCCAGCGCGTCGAGGACGGTGCGGCCGGCGGCCACCACCTCGGCGCCGACGCCGTCCCCGGGAATCGCGGCTATCCGGTAGGTCTGCCCGGGCGTGCCCGGTCTCTCCGTCTTCATGGCAGTGACACCTCTCCCGCGGAATCCGCGAAGTACCCTCGTTGACTTGTTCTATTCGCAAAGCATGCGTGCTAGCTTAACGAATCACGCGATCAAACCGCTTCTCTGTCATGGAATTCGTCAACACTCAGCTGAGGGAGCGCAGATGCGGATGCGAGACAAGGTCGCGGTGGTCACCGGGGCCGGCAGGGGCAACGGCAGGGCCATCGCCGAACGGCTGGCGGCGGAGGGCGCGCACGTCGTCCTCGGCGACCTGCTGGCGGACGAAGTCACCGCGGTGGCACGGGAGATCGAGGCCGCCGGCGGGCGGGCGACCGCCCTGCGGTGCGACGTCTCATCGCCCGAGGAGGTGGAGGCGCTGGTCGCCGCCGCCGAGGAGCTGGGCGGCCCGCACGCGATGGTGGCGCAGGCCGGCGCCCGCCACGAGGGCGGCCTGCTGGCGACCACCCCGGAGCAGTGGGACGCCTACATGGCGGTCGATCTGAAGGGCACCTACCTCTGTGCCCGGGCCGCGGTGCCGCGGATGCGGCGGCTGGGCGGCGGCTCGATCGTCACCATGTCGGGCACCTTCGCGGTGGTGCCGGAGCCCGGGATCGCCGTCCAGGCGGCGGGCAAGGGCGCGATCCTCGCCCTCACCCGGGCGATCGCCGTCGAGCACGGCCCGGACAACATCCGCTGCAACGCGATCGTCCCCGGCTACATCGAGACGCCGATGGTGGAGCGGTGGGCCAACGACCACCCGGACCCGGCGGCGGCCCGGCACGCGGTACGCAGCATGCACGCGCTGCGCCGGCTGGGGGCGCCGGAGGAGATCGCCGCGATGGCGCTCTTCCTCTGCTCCGACGAGTCCTCGTTCTCCAGCGGCCACCCGTTCCCGGTTGACGGCGGACTGTCCGTCGGCATGAACAACATCTACGAGTTCGAGGCCCTGCGCGGTAACACCGGGCGCGGGCTCGACGCCTGACCCGCGCACCGGGAGGACCCGTGAACCCGACCCCGTACCTGAACCTCGACAACGTCGACCTGCTCTGCCACGACGTGGCGGCGATGGTGGACTTCTACCACGACGTGCTGGGCCTGCCCTTCTTCCTGCCCTACGAGCCGGGCCAGGAGTGGGCGGCACTCCAGGCGGGCAACGTGACGCTCTACGTCTTCCGCACCAACTCGACGGTGACGCCACCGCGGCGGGTGCACGTCGCCGCCGAAGACCCGCCGGGGCTCTCCGCGTTCGGCCTGACCGTGCCGGACCTGGACGCGGCGGTCGCCGACCTGGACGGCCGGGTGACCTGGGCCGGCGCGGCCCGGCGCTGGGACCACCCGAGCGGGATCTGGTACCGCTTCCGGCCGTTCCGGGACCCGGAGGGCAACGTGCTGAGCATCACCGAGCCACACAAGAGCCCCGCGTGAGCGCGGCGGTGGCGTGGCCCGACGGGGCACGCTCGGCCGCCTGCCTGACCTTCGACCTGGACGCGGACGAGGTCTGGCTGGCCGAGGTGCCGAACGCGGCACGCCGCCCCGGGGTGCTCTCCCAGGGCGTCTACGGGCCGAACGTGGCGGTGCCGCTGCTCCTTGAGGTGCTGGGCAGGTACGGCGTGGCCGCCACCTTCTTCGTGCCGGGCCGGGTCGCCGAGCGCTACCCGGAGGCGGTGCGCGCGGTGTTGGACGCGGGGCACGAGGTGGCCCACCACGGGTACACGCACCGCGCGCCCGCGTCGCTGACCGCGCAGGAGGAGGAAGAGGAACTGGCCCGGGGCATCGCGGTGTTGCGGGAGACCCACGGGGTGACCGTGCGCGGGTACCGGGCGCCGTCCTGGGACGTCAGCGTGCGCACCGTGGAGCTGCTGCAGCGCTACGGGCTGGCCTACTCGTCCAACCTGATGGCGGACTTCCGGCCCTACCGGCACACCGGCTCCGACGTGGTCGAGCTGCCGGTGCACTGGACGCTGGACGACGCGGCGCACTTCTGGTTCGGGCAGACCGCCTGGACCAGGAAGCTGGCCACCAACGAGGAGGCCGGCGCCATCTGGCGGGCCGAGGCGGCCGGCATCGACCGGCTCGGCGGCCTGTGCGTGCACACCTTCCACCCGCAACTCATCGGGCGACCCGGGCGACTTGAGCTGTTCGAGGACATCGTGCGCGCGGTGGCCGAGGCCGAGGGGGTGTGGGCGGCGACCGCCGCACAGGTGGCCGACTGGGTGCGGGGCGGAGGCTGAGCCGCCGCCCCGGCTTGGCTCACTCCCGGGGCACCGGCAGGTGCGGGCGCGGTCGCTCGCCGGCCGGCGCGTCGGGGACGCCCCAGCCGTAGGCCATCTTGTGGATCTCCAGGATCAGGAACGTCTGGGTCGAGGTGATGCCCTCGATGTGGTGCAGGCGGTTGTTGAGGAGATCCGCGAAGTGCGCGGTGTCCCGGCAGACGACCTCAAGGAGCAGGTCCAGGTCGCCGCCGATGGAGGCGACATAGCTGGCCTCGGGGAACTTGCCGACCCGGTCGGCGACCTCGCGGACCATGCCGGGGGTGACCCGGATGCCGACCATCACCATCAGGTCGAAGCCGATCTTCAGGGGATCGGCGATCCCCACGACCTGCATCACCTTCTCCCTGGTCAACCGCTGGACCCGGTAACGCACCAACCCCTCGCTCACGCCCAGCTCGTTGGCGATCTGGGTGAACGGCCGCCGGCCGTCGCCCTGGAGCTGGGCGATGATCTGCCGATCGATGTCGTCGAGGTCCACGGGACCCGCCTCCCAAGCGTTACGAAATTCGCAACCAGCGTACCCGCCTTCCACGAAGACGCCAAACAAGTCTTGACAGACTGACGAATTTCGGTGGATTGTTCGAACAACCCCGCCATGACCGCTACATGCGGCGTCAGGTGACATCGGCGTCGACTCCCCCTACGTCCCCTCTGTCCCGCTCCCCGTCCCCCGCCGCGCCCGTCATGGCGCGCCCCCGGCGCACCCGCACGGCGCCCGGAGGACCCGTTCACCCCCTTCGGAAGGAATGGCCGTGAGAAGAGATCCGCGCACCCTGCGAAGAGTCACCACGGCCGCCGCGGTGACGAGCATCGGGCTCGTCACGGCCTGCGGCGGCACCCCCCAGCCGGGTTCGTCCGGCGGCGGCGACCAGGACGTCATCACCGTCGCCAGCTGGGGTGGCCGGTTCAGCGAGGCGATGGTGACCGCGCTGGCCGAGCCGTTCACCGAGGAGACCGGCATCGAGGTGCGGGTGGTCGACAGCCCCGGCAACTTCGTCTCCCAGGTCCAGGCGCAGCACGAGGCCGGCGCCGTGCAGTGGGACATCATCGACAGCGCCGCCGCCTCCGACGCCCAGTACCTGTACGACCAGGGCCTGTTGCTGGACCACCCGGCGGCGCTGCGGTCCACCCTGGAGACCGAGCTGGGCACCGACAAGCTCACCGAGTACAGCTTCACCTTCGCCAACCACGCCTATGTGATCGCCTGCGCCGACGAGCGGGTCGAGCGCTGTCCCACCACCATCGAGGAGTTCTTCGACACCGAGGAGTTCCCCGGCCGGCGGATGATGCCGGGCGACGCCTCCTCCTACAGCCAGCTGATCACCATCCTCGGCCAGGCCACCGGCAACCCGGTGGACGCGGCGCTGCCGGTGGACATCGAGACCGCGCTGGACGAACTGCGCGGCATCAAGGACTCGGTGCGGGTCTGGTGGACCTCGGGCGACCAGATGGAACAGGCCCTCCAGCAGGGCGAGGCCGACCTCGGCTTCATGTACAGCGGGCGGGCCTTCAACCTGGCCGACACCGGCCTGGACGTGACCGTCAACTGGGCCGGCGTCTACACCCCAGGGCACACCGCGCTGGTCGCCGACGGCCCCAACCAGGAGGGCGCCGCCCGGTTCCTGGAGTGGATCGCCGAGCACCCCGAGGCGCAGGCCGAGTGGTCGCAGCTCATGAACTACAGCGTGCCGCACCCGGAGGCGCTGGCCGCGCTGCCGGCCGAGGAGGCCGAGCGGCTCTCCGACTGGCCCGCCAACCGCGAGCTGATCGCCGCCCAGGACGTCCCCTGGTACCTGGCGAACAAGCCGGAGATCGACCGCGGCATACAGCAGACCATCCAGGGCGGCTGAGCCCGTGTCCGGCACCACCGCCACCGAGTCGGCCGGGTCGGCCCGGCCGGCCCGGGCCGCCAAGCCGTGGGACCACCGCGCCAGCGCCACCACCGGGCTGCTGATGGCGGCCCCGCTGCTGCTCGGGCTCGCCCTGTTCGTCGGCTACCCGCTGCTGCGCATCTTCCTGGACGCCTCGTCGGGCGGCGACCTGTTCGGCCGCTATGCCCACGTGCTCAGTGACGGGGTGAGCCAGCGGGCGCTGTTCGCCACGCTGCGCACCAGCGCCGTGGTGGTGCTGGTCGCCACCGTGCTGGGCACCGCGCTGGCCTGGACCCTGCACGTCACCGAGCGGCGCTGGGTGCGGGTCGTGCTGTGGACGGTGGCCCTGGTGCCGTTCTGGCTCGGGGTGATCGTCAAGAACTACTCGATCTACCTGATGCTGTCGGCCAACGGCCCGGTCAACAGCGCGCTGCGGGCGCTGGGCCTGGCCGACGAGCCGGTCAACTTCCTGTACACCCAGACCGCGATCGTGGTGGGCATCGCCTACTCGCTGGTGCCCTACGCGGTCCTCTCCCTCTACTCGGCCTTCATGCACATCGACAAGGAACTCCTGCACGCCGCCCAGGCGTTGGGGGCCAGCCGGGTGCGCGCCCTGGCCACCGTGGCCTTCCCGCTGGCGCGCGGCGGGGTGGCGGCCTCGATGGCGCTGGTGTTCGTGCTGTCCATCGGCTTCTACGTCACCCCGATCCTGCTGGGCGGCGCCCAGACCCCGTTCATGGCGACCCAGATCTCGCAGCAGATCTTCAACCTGTACGACTACCCGGGCGCCGCGGCCAGCGCGGCGGTGCTGCTGCTGATCGCCGTGCTGGTGGTCGGCGGGGTCTTCGCGCTGGTCGGCGGCCGGACCGTGAAGGCGGCCCTCCGGTGAGGGCCGGCCGCGTCCTGGACCGGGCGCTGCGCGGCCTCGGGGTGACGGTCACGGTGCTGGCCGTGCTGTTCGTGCTGGCCCCCGTGGTGCTGACGGTGGTGCTGTCGTTCGCCAACGACCCGGGCATCAGCTTCCCGCCGGAGAGCTGGGGCACCGACCGCTGGACCGACCTGGTGACCAGCGAGAAGTGGCTGACGGCGCTTGGGCTGTCGGTCCGGCTCGGGGTGTGCAGCGCGCTGCTGACCCTGCTGGTCTCGGTGCTGGCGCTGCTGGCGATCCACCGCAGCCGGCTGCGGTTCGGCGAACTGCTGGAGGGCGTCAGCCTGATCACCCTGATCATCCCGGTCTCCGCGTACGCCGTCGCGATGTACGCGGTCTTCGCCCAGTACGAACTGCTCGGCACCTTCCACGGGTTGGTGGTGGCGCACGCCATGCTCTCGGTGCCGCTGGTGATGCTGGTCGGCGGGGCGGCGCTGCGCGGGGTGCCGGTCGAACTGGAGCTGGTGGCCATCACGTTGGGGGCCAGCCGGGTGCGGGCCTGGGTCGGCGTGACGCTGCGGCTGGCGCTGCCGGCGCTGGCCGGCGGCTTCGTGATGGCCTTCCAACACAGTTTCGAGGAGGCCGTGTTGATCAACTTCATCGGCGGTCCAGGGCTGGTGACCCTGCCCAAGGCCATCTTCGACTCGGTGCAGTTCGGCAGCGACCCGGTGATCACCGCCATCGCGGCGGCCATCGTGCTGGTCTCGTCGACCGTGGTGGCCGTCCCGCTCGCCCTGGCCAGAGGAGCCAAACGATGACCAAGACGGAACACCCGACCGGCGGCGGGACGAGACCGCCCGCCGTCGAACTGACCGGCCTGAGCAAGCGGTTCGGGGAGGTCACGGCGATCAGCGACCTCAGCCTCACGGCTGAGGCGGGAGAGCTGATCAGCATCCTGGGCGCCTCCGGGTCCGGCAAGACCACCCTGCTGCGGCTGGTCGCCGGCTTCGAGACGCCGACCACCGGGTCGATCCGGCTGCACGGCCGGGAGGTCGCCAGCCTCAGCCCGGCGGAACGGGAGATCGGCATGGTCTTCCAGAACTACGCGCTCTTCCCGCACCTCTCGGTGCGCCGGAACATCGAGTACGGCCTGCGGATGCGGGGTTGGAGCCGGGAGCGGCGGGTCGAGCGGTCCGCCGAGCTGCTGGCCCGGATGCGGCTGGACCAGCTCGGCGACCGGCTGCCCCGGCAGCTCTCCGGCGGGCAGCAGCAACGGGTGGCGATCGCCCGGGCGTTGGCCTACTCGCCGCGGCTGGTGCTGATGGACGAGCCGCTGGGCGCGCTGGACAAGGCGCTCAAGGAGAACCTGCTGGCCGAGATCCGGCGGGTGCACCGGGAGTTCGGCACCACCATCCTCTACGTCACCCACGACCGGGAGGAGGCGCTGACCCTCTCGGACCGGGTGGCGATCATGCGGGACACCCGGCTGGTGTGCTGCTCGCCCGTGCGGGAGCTGTACCTGGACCCGCCCAACGGCTATGTGGCCGGCTTCTTCGCCCAGGCCAACGTGATCCCGCTGACCCCCGGCGGGCCGGTCGCGCTGCGCCGGCGCGGCGCGGCGGACGCCGAGGTCGCCGTCGGCGAACGGCGGCACACCCTGGCGCTGCAAGGGGCCGCGGCGGCGGCCGAGACGCTGGCGCTGGCCATCCGGCCGGGCCAGGTGCGGCCGGCGGCCGGCGACGAGGACCTGCCGCTGCCGGGCACCGTCAGCGACCTGGTCTTCCTCGGGGACACCGTGCGGCTGCGCGTCGCGGTGCCCGAACTGGCCGAGCCGGTCAGCGCGTTGGCACCGGCGCACGCGGCGCTCGGGCTGGCCGTCGGGGACCGGGTCACCCTCGGCCTGCCGCGCGAGCACCTGCGGCTGCTGCCGGAGGGGTCATGAGCGGCGGCCGGGCGCCGGACACCGTCTTCCTCGGCGCCGGCGGGATCTGGGTGGGTGACACGGCCGGCGGCTACGTCTCCGGGCTGGCCGTCACCGACGGCCGGGTCACCGCGCTCGGCCCGGAGCGGGCGGTGGCCGCGCTGGCCGGCCCGGGCACCGAGCGGGTGGCGCTGGACGGCCGGGTCGTGGTGCCCGGCTTCATCGACGCGCACCTGCACGCCATCAAGGGCGGCATGGAGCGGCGCCAGTGCGACCTGCTGGCCGCCACCACCCTGGCGGACGTCCGCCGGCTCGTCGCCCGGTACGCCGCCGACCACCCGGAGCAGCCGTGGGTGCTGGGCGGCGGCTGGTCGATGGACCTCTTCCCCCGGGGCATCCCGCACGCCCGGCTGCTCGACCAACTGGTCCCGGACCGCCCGGCGTTGCTCTACAGCCGGGACCACCACACGGCGTGGGTGAACTCGGCCGCGCTGCGGCTGGCCGGCATCGACGCGGACACCCCCGACCCGCCCGGCGGCCGGATCGACCGGGACCCGGACGGCACGCCGTGCGGCGCGCTCCAGGAGCGGGCGATGTTCCTGGTCTCCGCGCTGCTGCCGGCGATCTCCGCCGAGGACTACCTGGCCGGGCTCGCCGAGGCGCAGCGCTACCTGCACTCGCTCGGCGTGGTCGGCTGGCAGGACGCCAAGGTGCTGCCCCGGCCGGCGGACGCCGAGGTGTACGCGGCGCTCGCCGACCGGGGCGGCCTGACCGCCCGGGTGGTCGGCGCCCAGTGGTGGGAACCGGACGGCGGCCTCGACCAGTTGGCGGCGCTGCGCACGGTGCGCGCCGAACTGGCCCGGCCCGGGCTGCGGTTCGACGCGGTGAAGCTGATGCTGGACGGCGTCTGCGAGACCCACACCGCCGCCCTGCTGACGCCCTACGTCAACGTGCCGGAGCCGGCCAACCACGGCATCTCCTACTACCGGCAGGGGGAGTTGGACGAGCTGGTCGCCGCGTTGGACGCGGCCGGCTTCCAGGCGCACTTCCACACCGTGGGCGACGCCGCCGTCCGGCAGGCGCTGAACGCGGTGGCGCACGCCCGCCGGGTCAACGGGGACTCCGGGCTGCGCCACCACCTCGCCCACGTGCAGGTGGTCCACCCGGCCGACCTGCCCCGGTTCCGGGCGCTGGGCGTCGGCGTCAACGCGCAGCCGCTGTGGGCCCGGCACGAACCCCAGATGACCGACCTGACCATCCCGCACCTCGGCCCCGAACGCACCGGCTGGCAGTACCCGTTCGGGTCGCTGGCCCGCAGCGGCGCGGTGCTCGGCATCGGCAGCGACTGGCCGGTGTCCACGCCGGACCCGCTGGCGCTGCTGCACGTCGCGGTCAACCGCACGCCGGTACCGCGCGACGGCCGGCCGCCGGCCGAGCCGCCCGAGGTCTTCCTGCCCACCGAACGTCTCTCCCTGAAAGCGGCCATGAACGCCTACCAGTCGGGCAGCGCCTACCTCAACCACTCAGAACACCGCCACGGCTCCCTTGAGTTGGGCAAACAGGCGGACACCGTCCTGCTCGACCGGGACCCGTTCGCCGACCCCGAACAGCTGTGGCGGGCCAGCGTCCTGGAGACCCGGGTGGCCGGACGGGTGGTGTTCGCGCGATGAGTTGGGCCCGCACCGCGCTCGCCGACGCCGCCCCCACCCCGTACTGGCTGGACACCACCCAGCCGGGCAACGGGCCCGCGCCCGCCACCCATCCGCGCCTGACCTCGCACGTCGAGGCCGACCTGGCGGTGGTCGGCGGCGGCTACACCGGACTGTGGACGGCGCTGCTGGCCAAGGAGGCCGACCCGACGCTGGACGTGGTGGTGCTGGAGGCCCGCACCGTGGGCGGCGCCGCCTCCGGCCGCAACGGCGGCTTCTGCGCCGCCAGCCTCACCCACGGCCTGGCCAACGGCCTGGACCGGTGGCCGACCGAGATGCGCCGGCTGGAGCGGCTGGGCATGGCGAACCTGGACGCCATCGAGGAGACCGTCACCCGGCACGGCATCGACTGCCAGTTCGAACGCACCGGGGAGCTGCGGGTCGCCACCGAGCCCTGGCACGTGCCGGAGCTGCGCGCCGGCGTGGCCGCCGCCCGCGAGGTGGGCATCGACCGGACCTTCGTCGACCAGGCGGAGACCAGGCGCCGGGTCAACTCCCCCACCTACCTGGGGGCGTTCTGGAGCCCACGGGACTTCGCCCTGGTGCACCCGGCCAAGCTGGCCTGGGGCCTGCGGGACGCCTGCGCCCGGCTGGGCGTCCGGTTCCACGAGCACTCCCCGGTGGTCGGCGTGGAGCGGGCCGACCGGGCCGGCGGCGCGCTGCGGCTGCATACCCCGTGGGGCTCGGTGCGCGCGCCGAAGGTCGCCTGGGGCACCGGCGCGTTCCGCGGCCCGCTGCGCCGGCTGCGCTCCTTCGTGGTGCCGGTCTACGACTACGCGATGGTCACCGAGCCGCTCAGCGCCGAACAGCTGGCCAGCGTCGGCTGGCGGGACCGGCAGGCCCTCGCGGACGCCGGCAACCAGTTCCACTACTACCGGCTGACCGCCGACAACCGGGTGCTGTGGGGCGGCTACGACGCCGTCTACCACTACGGCGACCGGATCAACGACCAGCTCGACCAGCGGCCGGAGACGTTCCTGACCCTCAGCGAGCACTTCTTCCGGACCTTCCCGCAGCTGACCGGCCTCCGCTTCACCCACACCTGGGGCGGCGTGGTGGACACCTCAAGCCGGTTCACCGCGCTGCACGGCCGGGCCTACGGCGGCCGGCTGGTGTACACCGTCGGCTACACCGGGCTCGGGGTGGCCGCCACCCGCTTCGGCGCCCGGGTGATGCTCGACCTGCTGCACGGCCGACGCACCGAACTCACCGAACTGACCATGGTGAAGCGCAAACCGCTACCGTTCCCGCCGGAGCCGCTGCGCTACGTCGGCATCGAGCTGACCCGCCGGGCCATCGCCCGGGCCGACGCCAACGGGGGCCGCCGCAACCTGTGGCTGCGCACCCTGGACCGGCTGGGCATGGGATTCGACTCGTGACCCGGCGCGGGCCACGGACCAGGCACGGACAGGAGTCAGGCATGTACCAGTACATCGACGGGGCCCGGGCCGCCGGCACCTCGGGCCAGACCGCGCCCATCGTCGACCCGGCGACCGGCGCGGTGCTGGCCACCCCGGCGCTCGCCGGCGCCGCCGACCTGGACCGGGCGGTGGCCGCCGCCGGCCGGGCGTTCCCCGGCTGGTCGGGCGCCACCCCGGGCGAGCGGTCGGCGGTGCTGACCCGGGCCGCCGAGCTGCTCTCCGGCCGGGCCGCCGAGCTGGCCAGCACGGAGACCGCGCAGACCGGCAAGCCGATCCGACTCAGCCGCGAGTTCGACGTGCCCGGGTCGATCGACAACGTGTCGTTCTTCGCCGGCGCCGCCCGGCAGTTGGAGGGCCGGGCCAGTGCCGAGTACTCGGCCGACCACACCTCGCAGATCCGCCGCGAGCCGATCGGCGTGGTCGGCTCCATCGCCCCCTGGAACTACCCGTTCCAGATGGCGGTCTGGAAGGTGCTGCCGGCCATCGCCGCCGGCAACACGGTGGTGCTCAAGCCGGCCGAGATCACCCCGGGCACCACGCTGCTGCTGGCCGAGACGCTCACCGAGGCCGGCCTGCCGCCCGGCGTGGTCAACGTGCTGACCGGCACCGGCCGCACGGTCGGCGCGGCGCTGGCCCGCCACCCGGGCGTGGCGATGGTGTCGTTCACCGGGTCAACCGCCGTCGGCCGGCAGGTGATGGCCGGCGCCGCCGCCGACGGCCCCAAGCGGGTCCACCTCGAACTGGGCGGCAAGGCCCCGTTCGTGGTGCACGACGACGCCGACCTGACGGCCGCCGTGCACGGCGCCGTCGCCGGCAGCCTGATCAACGGCGGCCAGGACTGCACGGCCGCCACCCGGGCCGTCGTGCACCGCTCGCTGCACGACGACTTCGTCGCCGGGGTCGCCGAGCTGTACGCCCGGGTCCGGATCGGGCGGCCGGCGGACGAGGAGACCGACCTGGGCTCGCTGATCTCCCTCGCCCACCGGGACCGGGTCGCCGGCCTGGTGGACCGGGCCCGCGGCCACGCCCGGATCGTCACCGGCGGCGCCGCCCCCGGCGGCGCGCTCGCCGCCGGCGCCTACTACCCGCCGACCCTGGTGGTGGACGTGGCGGCCGACAGCGAGATCGTCCGCGAGGAGGTCTTCGGCCCGGTGCTGACCGTGCAGCCCTTCGACTCCGACGAGGAGGCGCTGCGGCTGGCCAACGACACCCGCTACGGGCTGGCCGCCTCCGTCTGGACCAGGGACGTCTACCGCGCCGCCGAGGCCACCCGCCGGATCGCGGCCGGCTGCGTCTGGGTCAACGACCACATCCCGATCGTCAGCGAGATGCCGCACGGCGGCTACCGCGGCTCGGGCTTCGGCAAGGACCTGTCGGGCTACTCCTTCGAGGAGTACACCAACGTCAAGCACGTGATGCAGGACAACACCGCGAAGAGCGTCAAGCCGTGGCACCGGACCGTCTTCAGCCACTGACCCGCGCGGTGCTGACCGCCGTCGAGGAACGCCTCGACCACGGCACGGCGCGCGGCCTGGCGCACGCCGTGCGGCACGCGGTCCGCGACGGCGTGCTCAGGCCCGGCACCCGGCTGCCGCCGATCCGGCAGGTCGCCACCGAGCTGGCGCTCTCCCCCACCACGGTCAGCGCCGCCTGGTCGCTGCTGGGCGCGGCCGGCACCATCCGCACCAACGGGCGCGGCGGCACCGTGGTCACCGCCGGCTCCGAGCCGGGCCCGGTGCGCTACCGGCGGGCGCTGGCCGGCCCGGCCGCGCCCCGCCTCGACCTGTCCACCGGGGTGCCCGACCCGCGGCTGCTGCCCGACCTGAGCCGGGCCCTGGCCCGGGCGCGCGCCGGCGGCGGCCTCGGCTATTTGCACGAGCCGGTGCTGCCCGAGCTGCGGGCCGCGCTGCGCGCCGACTGGCCCTGCCCGCACGACGAGATCATGGTCACCGACGGGGCGATGGACGCCCTCGACCAGGTGGTGCGGGTACTGCTGCGGCCCGGCGACCGGGTGGTGGTGGAGGACCCGTGCTTCCCGCCGCTGGCCGACCTGCTGGAGGCGGCCGGCGCCCGGCTGGTCGGCGTGCCGCTGGACCCGGCCGGGCTCTGCCCCACCGCGCTGGCCGACGCGCTGCGCGCGCCGACGGCCGCGCTGTTCCTGCAACCCCGGGCGCAGAACCCGACCGGGATCTCCATGACGGAACGCCGCGCCACCGAGCTGACCCGGCTGGTCGGCGCCTCGGGCGCGCTGGTGGTGGAGGACGACGCGGCCGGGGCGGTGGCCACCGCCCCGGCGTTGAGCCTGGCCCGCTGGCTGCCGGAACGGACCGTGCACATCCGCAGCTTCGCCAAGTCGCACGGGCCCGACCTGCGGCTGGCGGCGATGAGCGCGCCCGCCGCGCTGACCAGGGACCTGCTGGCCAGACGGCAGTTGGGGCAGGGCTGGAGCAGCCGGCTGCTCCAGGGCATCCTGGCCGACCTGCTGACCGACCCGGTCGCCATCGCCGAGGTCGCGGCGGCCCGCGCCGTCTACGCCCGGCGGCGGGGCGCGCTGCTGGCCGCGCTGCGGGCGGCCGGCGTGCCGCTGGCGGCCGGCGAGACCGACGGGGTCAACCTGTGGCTGCCGGTGCGGGACGAGGCGGAGGCGCTGGCCCGGCTGGCCGCCGAGGGCGTGGTGGCCGCCGCCGGCGCCCCGTTCCACCTCCGCCCGGACGCCACCCCGCACCTGCGCATCACCACCGGCGCCCTGGACCACCCGGCGGCGGTGGCCCCCCTCCTGGCCACCGCCGCCGCGTAGCCGGCGTAGCCGGGGGCGGCAGGTACGGCGGGGGTGGTGGGGATGGCGCCGGCCCGGGCCGCCGGGCCCGGGGCCGGGCCCCGGGCCCGCGCCCCCGCCGCCGTCGGCGGTCAGGTGGTGGTCCAGCGGTCGGTGACCGACAGCGCCTCGTCGAGGATGGCCAGGCCCTCCCGGACCTCGTCCGCCGAGACGGTGCACGGCGGCACCACGTGGGTCCGGTTGAAGTGGGTGAACGGCCACAGCCCGGACCGGCGGCAGGCCGCCGTGAACGCGGCCATCGGCTCGGCCGCCGTCCCCGAGGCGTTGAACGGCACCAGCGGTTCCCGGGTGGCCCGGTCCCGCACCAGTTCCAACGCCCAGAACACGCCGAGCCCGCGCACCTCGCCGACCGAGGGGTGCCGTTCGGCCAACTCCCGCAGCCCGGGGCCGATCACCTCGGCGCCCAGCCGCCGCACGTGGTCCAGCAAACCCTCCTCGCGGAACACCTCGATGGAGGCGACGGCCGAGGCGCAGGCCAGCGGGTGCCCCGAGTAGGTCAGCCCGCCGGGGTAGGGCCGGTCCCGGAAGGTGTCGGCGATGGCGTCCGAGATCAGCACCCCACCCAGCGGCACATAGCCGGAGTTGACGCCCTTGGCGAAGGTGATCAGGTCGGGTGTGACGCCCCAGGCGTCCACCGCGAACCACTCGCCGCAGCGCCCGAAGCCGGCCATCACCTCGTCGGCGATCAGGACGATGCCGAACTCGTCGCACAGCTCCCGCACGCCGGCCAGGTAGCCGGGCGGCGGCACCAGGATGCCGTTGGTGCCGACCACCGGCTCCAGCAGCACGGCGGCGATGGTGTGCGGGCCCTCGACCTCGACGGTCTGCCGCAGGTGGGCCAGCGCCCGCTCGCCCTCCTCGGCCTCGTCCCGCGCGTGGAACGCCGACCGGTACGGGTAGGGCCCCCAGTAGTGGACCACGCCCGGCGAGCCGGGCTCGGACGGCCAGCGGCGCGGGTCGCCGGTGAGCGCGATGGCGCCGGCGGTCGCCCCGTGGTAGCTGCGGTAGGCGGCGAGCACCTTGTGCCGGCCGGTGTGCAGCCGGGCCATCCGGACGGCGTTCTCGTTGGCCTCGGCGCCGCCGTTGGTGAAGAACACCCGGTCCAGCCCGGCGGGCGCCACCTCGGCGATCAGCCGGGCCGCCTCGCTCCGCGCCTCGTAGGCGAACCCCGGTGCCAGCGTGGTGAGTTCGGCGGCCTGCCGCTGGATGGCGGCGACCACCCTGGGGTGCTGGTAGCCGATGTTGACGTTCACCAGCTGGGAGGTGAAGTCGAGGTAGCGGCGGCCGTCCAGGTCCCAGAAGTAGGAGCCGCTGGCGCGGGCGACGGGCAGCGGGTCGATCCGGCCCTGGGCGGACCAGGAGTGGAAGACGTGGGCCCGGTCCAGCCGGCGCACGCGGGCCGCGGCGCTCTCGGTCTGCGTGCTCTCGGTCTGCGTCATGGGGGCGCTCCTAGCGGGTCTGGGGGAAGCCGAGGTCCACGGCCGAGGTGGCGGGGTCGGGCCAGCGGGTGGTGACGACCTTGGCCCGGGTGTAGAAGGCCAGCCCCTCCGGGCCGTACATGTGCGCGTCGCCGAAGAGGGACGCCTTCCAGCCGCCGAACGAGTAGGCGCCGACGGGCACCGGGACGGGCACGTTGACGCCCACCATGCCCACCTGGATCTCGCCGACGAACCGCCGCGCGGCGCCGCCGTCCCGGGTGAAGACGGCCGTCCCGTTGCCGTACGGGTTGGCGTTGACCAGCTCGACGGCCTCCTCGAAGCCGGGCACTCGGACCACCGAGAGCACCGGCCCGAAGATCTCGTCCCGGTAGGCCGACATCTCGGGCGTCACGTGGTCGAGCAGCGAGGCGCCGAGGAAGAAGCCGGGGGCCGGCGGCTCGGCGTCCCGGCCGTCCACCAGCACGGTGGCGCCCTGCTCGGCGCCGGCGGCGACGTAGCCGGCGACCCGGTCGCGGTGCTCCCTGGTGATCAGCGGGCCCATGTCGACGCCCAGCCGCACGCCGGGCAGCCGGTCCGCGATCCGGGCCACGAGCGCGTCGCCGACCCCGCCGACCGCGACCGCCACGGAGAGCGCCATGCACCGCTCGCCGGCCGAGCCGTAGGCGGCCGAGACGATGGCGTCGGCGGCCACGTCGAGGTCGGCGTCGGGCAGCACCACCGCGTGGTTCTTGGCGCCGCCCAGCGCCTGGACCCGCTTGCCGTGCTCGGTCGCCGTCCGGTGCACGTGCCGGGCGACCGGGGTGGAGCCGACGAAGCTCACCGCCGCCACGTCGGGGTGGCGCAGCAGCGCGTCGACCGTTCCCGCGTCGCCCTGGAGGACGTTGAAGACGCCGTCCGGCAGCCCGGCCCGCTGCCAGAGCCGGGCCAGCAGCAGGGCGGCCGACGGCACCTTCTCGCTCGGCTTGAGCAGGAACGCGTTGCCCGCCGCGATGGCGTTCCCGCACATCCACAGCGGCACCATGGCGGGGAAGTTGAACGGCGTGATCCCGACGACCACGCCGAGCGGCTCGCGCACGCTGTGCACGTCGATGCCGCCGGCGGCCTCCGTCGAGTGCTCGCCCTTGAGCAGGTGCGGGACGCCGGTGGCGAACTCGATGTTCTCCAGCCCGCGCCGCACCTCGCCGGCCGCGTCGGCCAGCGTCTTGCCGTGCTCGGTGGCCACGGCGGCGGCCAACTCGTCGATGTGGCTGTGCAGTTGCTCCCGGAAGGCGAAGAGGACGGCGGCCCGCTTGGAGAGCGAGGCGCGCCGCCACCCGTCGGCGGCGCGCACCGAGTCGGCGACCGCCGTCTCGACGTCGGCCTCGGTGGCCAGCACGGTCTCCGCGATCCGCTCACCGGTCGTCGGGTTGTGGACGGGGGCGGTGCGCCCCCCGGGGCCGGCCACCGGCCGGCCGCCGATCCAGTGCGAGATGTGGCTGCTCATGCTCGCCATCCTGACCACCCGCTGGCGCCGGCTCAACGCCGCTATGTGCTGTCACAAACGGCCCTCGGGGGCCGCCCCGGCGGCGTCCCCGGTCAGCGGCCGCGCCTCGTAGCCCCAGCCCAGGGCGACGGTGCCGGCCAGCCGCCAACCGGCCGCCGCCGCCAGCCCGGCGACCACCCCCGGGGTGCGCGGCGGCGCCCCGGTCAACGCCAGCCGCAGCTCCCGCGCCTGAGCCGGCGGCGGGTCCGGGTCCGGGCGGCGGGCCCGGGTGCCGCTTCCGCTTCCGGGGTCCGGGTCCGGGTCCGGGTGGCGAGTCAAGGTCCAGGCCCGGGCCCGCGCGGGACGTCCGGGTCAGAACTGGTGCTCGCCGCCGTCGATGTCCAGGTTGGCGCCGAGGATGAAGCCGCTCTCGTCGGAGGCGAGGAAGGCCACCGCGGCCGCCACCTCCTCGGGGCGCCCCAGCCGGCCGATCGGCACGCCAGCGGCGAGCTCGGCCTTGCCGGCGGCCGCCCGCTCGGCGCCGAGGGCCTCGTCGACCCCCGGGGTGTCGATCGAGCCGGGCGAGACCGAGTTGACCCGGATGCCCCGGCCCTTCAACTCGTTCGCCCAGGTGCGCGCCAGCGACCGGACCGCGGCCTTCGAGGCCGCGTAGAGGCCGAAGTCCGCCCAGCCGTCGGCGGCCCGGATGGAGGCGTTGAGAATCACCGAGGCGCCCTCGTTGAGCAGCGGCACCGCCTTCTGCACGGTCAGCCAGGTGCCCCGGACGTTGATGTCGAAGTTCCGCTCGTACTGCTCCTCGGTGGCCGTCTCCAGCGGTCCGAGGACGGCCCCGCCCGCGTTGGCGAAGAGCACGTCCAGGCCCCGGCCACGGGCGCGGACCGTCTCGTAGAGCCGGTCCAGGTCGGCCGGCCGGGCGATGTCGCCCGGCACCGCGACGGCGGACGGCCCGATGGCCGCGGCGGTCGCCGCCAACTCGGCCTGGCGACGGCCGGTCAGGAAGACGTGCGCGCCCTCGGCGACCAGCCGGGCCGCGGTGGCCCGGCCGATCCCGGTGGCGGCCCCGGTGACGACGGCGGTCCTGCCCTCAAGCTTCCCCATGTGCCCAACTCTCCCGACTTCAGTATCGTTCGGTACCGAAGTAAGACCGTAGCCCACCAGGAAACCGATCGGTACAGAAGGGGCGGGTTCTGGCCACCCCACACCGGCGGCCCGCGCCCCGCGGCGCACCGACCGGCCGACGGAAGACCCCACCGGCCGGCCGGAGTCGGTCAGCCGGCGCGGGGGGTGAGCAGTTGGTCGACCGGCGCGAAGTCGTCGGTCAGCACCTCCGCGTCGCCGACCCAGTCGGCCAGCTCGGCGCCCGTGACGACCCGCCAGCCGGCGCCGCGCTCGGTCAGCCGCGCCGCCCAGGCCGCCGGGTCGAAGGGCGCGTCGGAGGCGACGGCGACGAAGTTGCCGCCGCCGGTGCCGTCGAAGGCGCCCGGCTCCGCCGCCAGCGCGACATGCGCGAACTCCGCCCGCAACGTGCTGACCGCGGCCCGGACGAAGGCCAGCTCGCCGTGGTCGATCATGTTGACCGCGTACCGGCCCTCGGGGCGCAGCACCCGCCCGATGTCGCCCACCGCCTCCCGGGTGGTCAGGTGCCAGGGCACGCTGACACCGCCGAACGCGTCGCCGACGACCAGGTCGCGGGAGTCGTCGGCGAGCCGCCGCAGCCCCAGCCGGGCGTCCTCCACCCGCAGCCGCAGGCTCTCGTCCGGCTCGACACCCAACAGCTCCTGGTCCAGCTCCAGCACGCCCGGGTCGATCTCGGACACCACGCTGACGGAGCCGGGACGCACCGCCTCCAGATAGGTCGGTATGGAGAGGCCCCCGGCGCCCAGGTGGTAGGCGTCCAGCGGCTCGCCGGCCGGGTACCCGGTGTCGACCAGGGAGGCGATCGCCTTGATGTAGGCGAACTCCAGGTGCTCCGGGTCGTCCAGGTCCACATAGGAGTGCCGCAGCCCGTCCAGCACGAGGGTCCGGCCGCTCTCCCGCTCCGGGTCGTCCTCGACCGCGGCGCAGTGGTAGCGCGTCTCCACGTCGCAGCCGCTGGGGACCGCCACTCCCCCGGCGACGCTGCCGCCCACGGCGACCCCGGCCAACAGGGCGCGTCGGCCCCGGCGCCAGTCCCGCAGCGAGGCGTCGACCAGCACGCCGGACACCACCAGCAGCACGCCGAGGCCGATCAGGATGGCGCTGACCGGGATCACCGAGACCAGCACGAAGCCGGTCAGCACGGTGCCCGCGATGCCGCCGGCGGTGCCGATCCCGGAGAGCCGCCCGACCACCGTGCCGGTCGTCTTCAGGTCCACCAGCAGCAGCTTGGTGACCATCGGGGTGACCGCCGTGAGCAGCGCGGCCGGTATGAACAGGCAGCAGCCGCCGACCAGTAGCGCCACCGTGCCGCCGGCCGAGCCGGCGAGCCGGACGAAGCTCGGGGTCAGCGCCACGGCCACCCCGGACAGCACCAGCAGCGGCCCCAACGCCCGCCGGGGCGGCATCATGTCGGCGGCCCGCCCGCCGGCCCAGGCGCCCAGGGCGATCGCCGACAGGGCGATGCCGATCACCGTGGTGTTCATCTCCAGGGTCAGCCCGACGTAGGGCGCCAGCAGCCGCAGCGCGACCAGCTCGACGACCAGCACCGCCGCCGACGACCCGAAGACCAGCACGGCGCCGGTACGGGGACCGATCCCCGGCGCGCTCAACGCCGCACCCCCGCGCCGCGGGCGCCCACGGCGCGCGCACGGAGGGCTGTGCCTGCTGACTGAGCATTCATGTCGACCTACGATCCGGTGATGCCAACGGGGCCCCGGGGGAGCCGCCGACCCTGGCCATGACGGCCACGCCGGGGGCGCCCCCACACGACTGGGCGAACACCCCCGTGGGCCCAGCACGTTCCCCATCCTGCCAGCCACCACTGACAGCGCCGGACGGTGCCCGGCGCACGACGAAGCGCCGGCGGTCACCACGACGGCGGAGCCGGCGATGAGTTCGCCGGCCCCCGGCGGTCCCCCCTCCGAACCGCGACAACCAACCCGTCGGGAGCACGGCATGGGCCGCATCCACATCGAGCTGTTCGCAACCCTCGACCTGGTCGGGCAGGCGCCCGGCAGTCCGGAGGAGGACCCGACCGGGTTCCCGTTCGGCGGCTGGCAGGCCCCGCTGTGGGAGGAGGTGGCCGGGGAGCAGGTCGGCGCCGCGTACGAGGGGACGGACGCGCTGCTGCTCGGCCGCCGCACGTACGACATCTTCGCCGCCTACTGGCCGCACCAGGAGGGCGGCCAGGACGACGACATCGCCACGCTCTTCAACCGGGTCCCGAAGTACGTGGCCTCCCGGGGCGAGCCCGACCTCTCCTGGGCCGGGTCCCGTCAGCTCGGCCCCGACCTGCCCGCCGCGGTGCGCGAGGTGCGGGAGCGGCACGAGCACATCAAGGTCGTCGGCAGCCTGGACCTGGTGCAGACGCTGCTGCGGGAGCGGCTCTTCGACCAGCTCGACCTCTGGGTGCACCCGATCCTGCTCGGCACCGGCAAGAAGATCTTCGACGGCGGCGTGGTGCCCGGCAACGTCACCCTCGTCGAGCCCCCGGCGGCCACCCCCAAGGGCGTCGTCTACCTGCGCTACGGCCGCGCCGAAGGCACCCCGGCGACGGGGGACCTCAGCGACCCCGACCGCGAGGACTGACCCCGCGTCGGGACAACGGACGGCGGACCGGGTCCGCCGTCCGTGTCTCGCCGGGTGGGCGTCGGTCTCAGCAGAGCCCTAGCCGGCGCAGGGTCCGGCGCTGGGTGGCGGACGGGGTGGTCGGGAAGTACAGGTAGCACACGCCGCCCGTACCGCCCCTGACCTGGCCGGACTCGTCGTAGCGCTGCGTCCGGAGCCAGATGTTCTCGAACTGGCGGCGCGGGTAGACCCGGCGGACGGCCGCGTTGGAGTCGCTGGCCGGGTCGTTGGCGATCACGT
Source organism: Streptomyces chisholmiae (assembly GCF_031845445.1). Taxonomy (NCBI): domain Bacteria; kingdom Bacillati; phylum Actinomycetota; class Actinomycetes; order Kitasatosporales; family Streptomycetaceae; genus Streptomyces; species Streptomyces chisholmiae. The sequence continues at coordinate 98,159 of NZ_JAVREO010000013.1, forward strand.
CGCCGTCGTCGGTGAAGCCGACCACGGTCATCAGGTGCCCCGAGGTGCCGTAGCCGGCGCCGTCGAGTTCGGCCTCGTAGAAGGACTGGGAGGTGATCAACGGGATGCCGGCCGCGATGAGTTCCTCCGCCTCGGTGAGCGAGGCGATCCGGGTGACCAGGCCCTCCAGGTCGGAGTAGGTGGCGGCGTAGGCCGCGTTGAACGGCCAGTTGCCGCACCCCTCGTACTGGTAGTCGAAGGTGAACCGGGCCGCGTGGCAGACCTGCGGGTCGTCGTAGTCGGGGTTGACCCAGGCCAGGTCCTCCGGGGCCGGGGCGCGGCCCCAGGACTCGATGATCATCTGGGAGGAGGTGGGGCTGCACCAGGCCTCGCCGCCGTTGTCGTACTCCGGGTAGCGGCCGACGTGGATGTTCTGCGAGTACGACGGCACGGTCAGCTCGACGCCGCTGGCCACGCCCGGCGTGCTGGCCGGGACCTCGAAGCGGGCGGGCACGTCGGAGGTCATCGCGCCGACCCGCCACACGGTGGGGGTGGCGCCGCTGTCGGGGGCCCGGTAGAGGGTCAGCCGCAGCTGGTAGGCGGCCAGCCGGGGGCCGGTGTCGGTGTCGACGATGGCGAGGGTGTCGGTCCAGACAGTGCTGACGCCGTCGCCCTGGCCGTCCACCGAGGTGCGGTGGATGTCGGTGTCGCCGGCGGCCCACACGCCCATGGTGTACCAGGAGCTCTGGCCACCGTCCGTGTAGTCGGCGCGGACCTCGATCCGGACGAAGGTGCCGGCCGGGGTGTCGGCGTTCCAGGAGGCGATCAGTTCGCTGCCCGGGGTGGTCGGCGCGTGGCGGGGGGAGAGCCAGGTGGCGTACTCGTAGGGGCGGGTGGTGCCGAGGTGCGGGTCGGCGTAGTCGACGGTGCCGGCCGGTTCGGCGATCCGCACGCCGGGGCGGGCGCCGGCGACGACGGCGACGCCGTCGGCGGTGCCGGCCCGCCAGTCCGCCGCGGCGGTCCAGGCGTGGTACTCGATGGTGGAGTCGGCGCGCGGCCGGCCGGGGCCGCGGCCCGGGCCCGGCGCGGCGGCGCCGGCGGCCAGCGCCGGGGAGGCGGAGAGCGCGGTCGCGGTGCCCACGGCCGCCATGGCGGCGGCCAGTACGGTGCGTCGAGAGGTGCTGGTCACGTGAGGGTCTCCCGGTGTGGTCGGCGAACGGGTCGGCGAACGCCCCGCCCGGGGGCGGCGGGGCGGCACGGGCGCGAGTGCGTACCACTATCTCGGCTCGCGGGCCTGACGACCAGTAAGGCCAGGCCCCGGGCCGCCACCAATATTGGTGTGCACCTGTGGCGGCGCTACCCTGACCGCGATGATCTTCGACGGTGGGCCGGCGGGCCGCCCGCTCCCGGGCGCGTGCCCCGGCGGCGGGCGGCCGGCCGCGTTGGCGGCGCGGCTGGCCGGGCTGGCGCCCTCGGTGGGCGGGGTGCGGCTGGTGGGGATCGACGGGCACGCCGGCTCGGGCAAGAGCACGCTGGCGCGGGCGCTGGCCGCCGAGCTGCCCGGCACGCCGGTGCTGCACCTGGACGACCTGGCCAGTCACGAGGCGTTCTTCGACTGGACGGATGTCTTTCTCACCCGGGTGGTCGCCCCGCTGGCGCGCGGCGAGGTCGCGCACTACCCCGTGTACGACTGGACCCGGCGCGCGTTCACCGCGAGCGCGACGCTGCCGCCCGCGCCCGTGGTGTTGGTGGAGGGCGTGGGCGCGGGCCGGCGCGCGGTGCGCCCCCGGTTGGCGCTGTTGATCTGGCTGGACGTGGCCCCCGAGGTGGCCTGGCGGCGGGGTCGGCGGCGGGACGGTCCGGCGCAGGCCGGGTTCTGGGACGCCTGGGAACGGGCCGAACTGCACCATTTTGCCGATGACCCGTCAAGACCCTTTGCGGATATCCTGATGACTTCAGGGGGAGACAGTCACCATGCCTGCGAATAAGGTCCACCGGATGCCAAGAGCGGGCGGCGGCACCCGTGCTGTGAGGAGTTCATGACTGCTGGCGAGCCCGGTTCCCCGGTCCCGTCTCCCATGGCGGACCTGGCCTGGCTGCGTGGGGTGGACGCCTACACGGCCGCCGCCTACCCCGAGGCCGAGGAGGAGTTCCGGGCCGCCGTGCGGGAGGACCCGGGGATGGCGGACGCCTGGCTCGGCCTGCACGCGTTGCGCACCGACGTGCCGGTGGCGTTGCGTCAGATGTACCGGAACCGGTCCCGGTTCGGTGAGCAACGCGCGCGCCACGGCCGGCCGTTGAGTTCCTGGTACTGGCTGGGCTGGTGGGTGCAGCCGGTGTTGGAGACGGAGCGGGACCTGGTCCTGGCGCACGCCTCGCAGTTACTGGACGGCCGGCGGATGTCGGAGCTGGACCGGGCGCTGGCCGAGTGCCCGGCCCCCGAGTCGGACGCCTACGCGCGTTTCCTGCACGCCTGCCGCTGCTATCTCTCCAAGGACTGGGAGGGCCTGTACCGGTACACGTCCTCGCTCACCGACGATCCACAACTCGGCGTCGAGGCCGGTCTGTTCGCCGGCATGGCCCGGGTGCGGCTGGAGATGTTCGACCAGGCGGAGCCGCTGTTGACGGCGGCGCTGATGCGCTGCCGCAGCGAGCAGCCGCAGCGCAAGGAGCTGCGCTACTGGCTGGCCAGGGCGCGGGAGGGCAGCGGCCGCAGCGCGGCGGCCATCCCGCTGTACCGGGCGGTGCAGCACGCGGACCCGGAGTTCATGGACACCGCGGTGCGGTTGACCGCGTTGACCACGGACGAGTCGGAGGGGCTGCTGCTCGGCGGGCTCGGGGACGTGGTCGACGAGCCGCCTGCGTCGGCGGACGGGGTGGAGGAGCCGCTCTACCCGGACCGGCGGGTGCCGTCGCCGGCGACCCCGGCCGGCGGCGAACGGCCCGGCGGCCCGGGCGACGCCAGGTACGGCGCCGAGCCGGGGCCCGGCGGCCAGGTCGGCGGCCAACCGCCGGCCCCGGACCAGGAGTTGCTGGCCGCGACGCTGGCCGAGCTGGACCGGATGGTCGGCCTTGAGCCGGTGAAGGAGCAGGTGCGGGCGCTGTCGGCGCAGCTGCGGATGGCGCGGCTGCGCTCCGGCCAGGGCCTGCCGGTGCAGCCGCCGAAGCGGCACTTCGTCTTCTCCGGTCCCTCCGGCACCGGCAAGACCACGGTGGCGCGCATCCTGGGCCGGGTGCTCTACGCGCTGGGCGTGCTCTCCCACGACCGGCTGGTGGAGGCCCAACGGGCCGATCTGGTCGGGGAGTTCCTCGGCCAGACGGCGGTCAAGGCGAACCGTCTGATCGATTCGGCGCTGGGCGGGGTGCTGTTCGTGGACGAGGCGTACAGCCTCGTGCACTCCGGCTACAGCAAGGGCGACGCCTACGGGGACGAGGCGCTCCAGGTGCTGTTGAAGCGGGCGGAGGACAGCCGGGAGCACCTGGTGGTGATCCTGGCCGGCTACCCGCAGGGCATGGACCGGCTGCTGGCGGCCAACCCGGGGCTGGGTTCCCGGTTCGCCGCCCGGGTGGAGTTCCCCAGCTACCGGCCGGACGAACTGACCGCGATCGGGGAGCTGTTGGCGGCCGAGCACGGCGACACCTGGGACCCGGAGGCGCTGGAGGAGCTGCGCAGCATCGGCGAGCACGTGGTGGCCGAGGGCTGGATCGACGAGCTGGGCAACGGGCGGTTCCTGCGCACCCTCTACGAGTCGAGCTGCGCGTTCCGGGATGTGCGGCTGGCCGAGTCGGGCACCTCGCCGACCCGGGCGGAGCTGGCCACGCTGCGGCTCTCGGACCTGATGCTGGCCTACGGCGAGGTGCTGGCCGGCCGGGGCCGCGCGCTGCCGACGGACGACGAGATGCCGCCGCTGACCTGATCGTCGGGCCCCGGCCGACGGTCAGGTCGGCGCGGTGGGCCGACGGTCAGGTCGCTTCGGGGGCCGCGCCCAGGCGGTCGACGAGGTCGCGCAGGGTGCGCGCGTCGGCCAGCGAGCGTTCCCTGGAGACGCCCGGCTGGATGGCCATCACCGGCAGCACCGTGCCGTCGGCCAGGTCCAGGGTGACCCAGGCGTCGCCGGGGCGGAGCGTGACCCGGACGATCTCGGGCCAGCTGAGCCGCCGCACGGTGGTCAGGTTCACCACCGTGACGCCGGCCTCGTCGGCGGTCACCCGGGGCCGGCTGAGCAGCGCGAGCATGGCGCAGACCAGCAGTCCGCTGCCGCTGACCGCGAGCCGGTCGCCGAGGCCCCAGCTGACCGCGCCGCCGGCCGGCAGCAGCACCGCGATCAGGGTGAGGATCGCCCAGGTGAGCAGGCCGATGGCCAGCAGCACCACCCGGGTGAGCGTCGGGCGGATGGTCAGCGGGAGCGTCGGCCTGGTCGTCACGGTCACAGCCGGGCCGCGTGGATGCCGGTGGTGAGGATGGCGCGGGCGCCCAGCTCGTACAGCTCGTCCATCACCCGTTGGGCGTCCTGGACGGGCACCATGGAGCGGACCGCGGCCCACTCCCGGTCGTGCAGCGGGGAGACCGTCGGTGACTCCAGCCCGGGGGTGAGGGCGACCGCCTTCTCCACCAACTCGGCCCGGATGTCGTAGTCCATCAGCACGTAGCGGCGGGCCACCAGGACGCCCTGGAGCCGGCGGAGGAACTGCTGGACCTTGGCCTCCTGCGCGGTGTCGCCGCGCCGGCGGATGACCACCGACTCGGAGTGGAGGATCGGCTCGCCGATGATCTCCAGGCCGGCGTTGCGCAGCGTGGTGCCGGTCTCCACGACGTCCGCGATGACCTCGGCGACGCCCAGCTGGATGGCGGTCTCCACCGCCCCGTCCAGGTGCACCACCGACGCCTTGACCTGGTGTTCCGCGAGGTGGGCGCTGACCACGCCGGCGAACGAGGTGGCCACCGTCAGCCCGTCGAACTCCCGGACGTCGGCGACCGTGCCGGGGGTGGTGGCGTAGCGCAGCGTGGAGGCGGCGAAGCCGAGGCACTTGATCTCCTCGGCGTCGGCGCCGGAGTCCAGCAGCAGGTCGCGGCCGGTGATCCCGAGGTCGAGCCGGCCCAGGCCGACGTAGATGGCGATGTCGCGCGGGCGCAGGTAGAAGAACTCGACCTGGTTCTCCGCGTCGATCAGCACCAGCTCCTTGCGGTCCTTGCGCTGTCGGTAGCCGGCCTCATGGAGCATGGCCGTCGCAGGCTCGGCGAGGGAACCCTTGTTCGGTACGGCGATGCGCAACATGGCAGCTTTCCTTCATCGTGACGAAACGTGCTGGTACTTCGGGGCGTTGCCGCGGGCGGCGCTTTGGGGCAGGGCCGGGCGCGGCGGCGACCAGGGTGGGGGACGGCCGGCACGGCGGTGGGCCGGTCAGAGGTGAGCGTATACGTCCCGCAGGGAGATGCCCCGGGCCAGCATCATCACCTGAAGGTGGTAGAGCAGCTGGGAGATCTCCTCGGCGGTGCGCTCGGCGCCCTCGTGCTCGGCGGCCATCCACACCTCGGCGGCCTCCTCGACGACCTTCTTGCCGATGGTATGGACCCCGGCCTCGACCAGCTCGGCGGTGCGCGAGGTGGACGGGTCCCCGGTGGCTGCCTTCTGCTGGAGTTCAGCGAAGAGCTGCTCGAAAGTCTTGTTGGCCATGGTGTGGCCAAGCCTACGGCGTGGGCGGCACCGGCCAGCGCCCGGGTTCCACCGCGGCCCGGAGCACGGCGGCGGTGGCGACGGCCGCCGAGGCGGCCTCGTGCCCCTTGTCCTCGGCGGAGCCGGGCAGGCCGGCCCGGTCCAGGGCCTGCTGCTCGGTGTCGCAGGTGAGGACGCCGAAGCCGATGGGCACCCCGGTGTCCACGCCGACCCGGGTGAGGCCCTCGGTCACCCCGGCGCAGACGTAGTCGAAGTGCGGGGTGCCGCCCCGGATGACCACCCCGAGCGCCACCACGGCGTCCATCCCCTGCCGGGCCAACACCCCGGCGGCGACGGGCAGTTCGAAGCTGCCGGGGACCCTGAGCACGGTGTGCCCGGTGACCCCGAGCTCGGCCAGGGCGCGCTGGGCGCCGTCCAGCAGCCCGTCCATCACGGTCTGGTGCCACTGCGCGGCGATCACGGCGACCCGGAGGTCGGTGGCGTCGCTGATGGTCAGTTCTGGGGCGCCGGCGCCGCTCATGAGGTACTCCTCGGCTCGCTCACGATGAGGGGGGCCCACACAATGCGTGTGGGTCATATCAACACACGGTAACGCGGTGAAGCTGTCGGGCCCGGGTGCCGGCCCGGCCAGCCGAACAGGGCCGGCACCCGGGGGTTCAGGTGTTGGCGCAGGCCGGCATCCGGACGGCGTCCAACCAGGGCAGGTCGTGCCCCATCCGGTCCCGCTTGGTGCGCAGGTAGCGGAGGTTGTGCTCGCCCGGCGAGACGGGCAGCGGCAGCCGGTCGGTGACCCGCAGGCCGTGCCGGGCGAGCGAGTCCGCCTTCGCCGGGTTGTTGGTCAGCAGCCGCACCGAGCGCACGCCCAGGTCGGCCAGGATCCGCGCGCCCACCGTGTAGTCCCGGGCGTCGGCCGGCAGGCCCAGCTCCAGGTTGGCGTCCAGGGTGTCCCGGCCGCGCTCCTGCAGCTCGTAGGCCCGCAGCTTGGAGAGCAGCCCGATGCCGCGCCCCTCGTGCCCGCGCAGGTAGAGCAGCACGCCGCGGCCCTCCTCGGTGATGCGGTCCAGCGAGGCCGCCAGCTGGGGGCCGCAGTCACAGCGCTGGGAGCCGAAGATGTCGCCGGTCAGGCACTCGGAGTGGACCCGGACCAGCACGTCCTCGCCGTCCCCGAGGTCGCCGGCGACCAGCGCGACCTGCTCGGGGCCCTCGACCGCCGAGCGGTAGCCGTGGGCCCGGAAGGTGCCGTGCCGGGTGGGCAGCGCGGTGACCGCCTCGCGGCGCACCCCGGCCGCCTCCGGAACCGGCTCGCCGGTGGGGTGTTCGGCCTCGGCCGGCGGGGACTGGCGGGCGGCCAGGTGGTCGACGAGGTCGGCGATCGAGATCAGGGCCAGGCCGTGCCGCGTGGCGAAGGACCGCAGCCCCGGCAGCCGGAGCATGGTGCCGTCCTCGTCGGCGATCTCCACCACCACGGCGGCCGGCCGCAGCCCCGCCAGGGTGGCCAGGTCGACACCGGCCTCGGTGTGCCCCGGCCGCTCCAGCACCCCACCGGGCCTGGCCCGCAGCGGGAAGACGTGGCCCGGGCGGGCGAAGTCGCCCGCGGTGGCCGACGGGTCGGCCAGCAGCCGGATGGTGGCGGCCCGGTCGGCGGCCGAGATGCCGGTGGTGACGCCGTGCTCGGGGCCCGCGTCCACCGAGACGGTGAACGCGGTCGCCATCGACTCGGTGTTCCGCGCCACCATCTGCGGCAGCTCCAGCCGGTCCAGCTCGTCGGCGGCCATCGGCACGCAGATCAGGCCCCGGCACTCGCGCATCATGAACGCCACGATCTCGGGCGTGACCAGCTCGGCGGCCACCACCAGATCGCCCTCGTTCTCCCGGTCGGCGTCGTCCACGACGACCACCGGACGGCCCAACGCCAGGTCGGCGACGGCCCGTTCGACGGAGTCGAGGGGCGGGGCGACCGGGTCGGCGGGGGTGGGCGCCCCCAGGGTCGGCTCGGTCACGGTCATGCCGGTGCTCCTTCCAGACTCGGTGCGGCGGGGGTACTTGCCTGCTCGGCCCGGGAACGCAGCCACCAGTCCCGCATCCCCCACAGCACCAGGAACAGGTAGACGACGTAGACCAGGCCGGAGAACGGCAGCCCGCTGCTGAACGCCAGCGGCACGCCGACCACGTCCACCAGCAGCCAGGCGAACCAGAACTCCACCAGGCCCCTGGCCTGGGCGACCATCGCGACCAGCGTGCCGACGAAGATGTAGGCGTCCGGCCACGGGTTCCAGGACAGCTCGGGCACGGCGGTGAACAGGCCGCCCACCAGCAGGGTGCCCACCACGGCGCCGGCGGCCAGCGCGCCGCGCTCCCGCCAGCTGGCGAACCGGACGGTGATCTGGCCGTCCCCACTGTCCTGCCGGCCGACCCGCCACTGCCGCCAGCCCCACAGGGCGACGACGATCACCAGCAGCTGCTTGCCGACGCCGCCACCCAGCTCGGCCGCGCTGTAGGCGGCCACCAGGATCAGCCCGGAGAGCAGCTGCACCGGCCAGGTCAGGATGGACCGCCGCCAGCCGAGCGCCAGCGCGGCCAGCCCGGCGAGGTTGCCGACCATGTCGGACCACATCACGGTCTGCCCGAACGCCTCGAAGGCGGTCGCGTTCAACTGATCGAGGCTCAGCGCTTCGATGCTCACGGGACGCTCACCTCCCCGGCGGGCGCCCCGACGGCTCCCCCGACGGGCCCGGCGGGCAGCGCCAGCGCCCCGTGGGCCAACAGCCGCTCGACATGCTTGGCGAGCAGGTCGACCTCCAGGTTGACCAGGTCCCCCGGCTGCCGGTGGCCGAGCGTGGTCAGCTCCAGGGTGGTCGGGATCAGCCCGACGCTGAACCGGTCGGCGCCGGCCGCGACCACGGTGAGGCTGACCCCGTCCACCGCGATGGAACCCTTCTCGACCACGTAGCGGGCCAGCGCCGGCGGCAGCGCGAAGGTCACCGACTCCCAGCGCTCCCCCGGCTCCCGGGCCAGCACCTCGGCCGTGCCGTCCACGTGTCCCTGCACCAGATGGCCGCCCAGCCGGCCACCGAGCGCCATCGGGCGCTCCAGGTTGACCCGGTCGCCGGGGGCCAGCCCGCCCAGACTGGAGCGGGTCAGCGTCTCGGCCATCACGTCGGCGGTGAACCCGTCGGGGCCCAGCTCGACCACGGTCAGGCAGGCGCCGTTGACCGCGATGGAGGAGCCGTGGGCGGCGTCCTCGACCACCGTGGTGGCCCGCAGCCGCAGCCGGGCCGAGTCCCCGAGCCGCTCGACGGCGACGACCTGACCCAGCTCCTCAACGATTCCGGTGAACATTCACGACTCCTCGGTGCTGCTCGGTGCGGCGAAGGGCGACGGGACGCGAGGCACGGCGAGGGCTCGCCCCGTGGCGCGTCGCGTCGCGGTGACTCGACCACGGCGGGGAAAGCGCGCGCCGGCAGGGGCAACACCGGAGGGGGACAGCTGATTCCGCGGATGCCGTCGGTTCCGGCGTCGTCCGGGGCACGGGGGCCACCCGGACGGGGAACGGCACGGCACGGCTGCCGCGCCCACGGGCTGCGGTTGAGGAAGCCACCGGGTCTCCTGCCTCGTTGGGCACGACTCCGGGGTCAGAGAATTCAGGACCGACGCACACACCGGGCCACCGCCGGCCCGAACCCGCCAGGCCGCCCGGAGGCGACCCGACGCAAGGGCGAGACGGCAACCACACCGTGTCCGCCGCGCACTGCCTCCCATCCGGACTTTAACCGTCGGTCCAGGAATTTCACCTGGTCAACCGGCCGCTGGCAGCGGACGGGTCGCGGACTATAACCGCCGGTTCGGACTTTCACCGACCCCGGAGTGCGCTACGTCACTGGTACGTCCCCCAGTCTGCCACGCCTCCCGCCACCCCACTCGCCGGTGTGTCCCGCCTCACATCCGAACGCGGTGACGCCTGCCACTCGACCCGAAGGAGCGGAACGCGCGTTCGCGACCGCACGGCTTTGCCAAACGGCGGGCCTGGGGTGCTCGCACGTCGCGCCGCGAGCGGCCGGGCGCCGCCCGGCGGCGTCGGCCCCGGGGCCCGGCCCCGGCCGGGCAACGGCCGTCGGCCACCGACGCGTCGCGCCCGGCGGCGCGGGGCCGGGGCCCTGGCCGGCGGCCGGCCGAGGGAGCGGGCAACCGCCGCCGGGGCCGGACCCGTTGCCGCCAGCGACGCGCGGCACCGGCCGCCGGCCGGGCCGCCGGCCCAGCGGCGACGCGCCTCGGCCCGGGCGCGGCCCGGGAACGTCGGCCCCGCCCAGGGCAGGACGGGCCCACCGGCCGGCACCGCCCGGGCGTCGGCCGGCACCCGCGAGCCGGTGACCGCCGCCCGCGTCGCGCGGCGCAGCGCGGGCCGGGGCGCCAGGGCCGGTGGTCGGCATCGGCCACGGCGGCCGGGCAACCACCGCCCGGGGCAGGCCCGTCGCCCGCGCACGGCGTGGCACACGGCTACCGAGCCGAGTCACCGGCCCGCCCGGGGCCGAGCTGGCGGTGGGCCGGGCAACGGGCCCGCCCCGGGCGGAGGCCGTCGCCCGCGAACGGTGCGACACGAGGCCGGTTCAGCCGCCGCCGGCGATGACCGCCGGCGGCGGCGCGCCACAGCGGGCCCGAGCGGGTTGCGCCCGGCGTACACCGGCCCGCACCTTCGCGTCCGGGAACGTTCCGGCAGCGCCCGCCGCCCGTCTGGGCGGCGGCCGGGCGGGCGCCGGGCGGGCGCCGGGCGGGCGCCGGTCGGGCGGGCGGCGGTCGGGCGGGCGGCGGTCGAGTGGTCAGTCGCGGCCGAAGAGGTCGGCGCGGGCCGCGGCGAGGGCGGTGAGCAGGGCGCCGCCGAGGATCGGGTTGCCGCCGACCGTGGTCGCGCGGACCTCCGTCGCCAGCGGGGACAGCTCCCGCAGCCGATCGGCCACCCGGCGGGCCAGCACCGGGCCGCCGGCGCGGCCGAGTTCGCCGCCCAGCACCACGCAGCCGGGGTCGAGCACCGCCACCGCGGCGGCGGCGCCCAGCGCGATCCGGTCGGCCAGCTCGCCTAGGAAGGCCGCGGCCGGGCCGCCGTCCGCGGTCGCCGCGGCGCGGACCAGCGCCTCGGCGCCGGCCAGCCCGGCGCCTTCGGCCGGCAGGCCGTGCCGGGCGGCGAGGGCGCGCACGGCCGCGGCCGAGGTGAGCCCGTGGAAGCCGCCGTCGCAGCCGTGCGCCGAGGGCAGTCCCTCGCCGCCGGGGACCGGCAGGAAGCCCACCTCGCCGGCGCCGCCGGAGGCGCCGCGGCGCAGCGTGCCGTCCAGCACGACGGCCGCCCCGACGGCGGCACCCAGCCAGAACAGGACGAACGTGTCGCGGTCCCGCACCGCGCCCAGCCGGTGCTCGGCGATGCCGGCGAGGTTGACCTCGTTCTCCAGGAGCACGGGGGCCGTCAGCCGGCGCCGCAGCGCGACCAGCAGCTCCCGGTGCCAGCCGGGCAGCGACTCGGAGAGCGGCGGGATGCCACCGGCCGGGTCGGCGAGGCCCGGGGCGCCGAGTACCACGGTGTGCAGCTCGGTGACACCGGCGGCCGCGCCGAGCCCGTCGAGGGCGGTGAGCACCACGCCCACCATGGGGTGCTCGGGCCCCCTCGCGCCCCGGGGCCGGTCCGGTCCGGTCAGCGGCAGGACCCGCTCGGCGACGGTGGCGCCGGCGAGGTCGGCCAGGACCAGCTCGACGCCGTCCACCCGCACGTCCAGGGCCGCGACATGGGCGCGGCCGGCGGCCAGCCCGTAGACCCGGGCGTTGGGCCCGCGGCGTTCCGCGCCCGTCTCCCCGACGATCTCGACCAGGCCGTCGCGGCCGAGGCGGCCGAGCAGCTCGGCCACGCTGGGGCGGGAGAGCCCGGTCAGCTCGCGCAGCCTGCTGGCGGTCAACGGCCCGTGCTCGGTGAGGAGTTCGAGCGCGATCCGGTCGTTGATCGCGCGGGCGGTCTGCGGGGTCGCGGTGCGCACGCTGCTCATGGGGCGATTCTAGCCACTTTCTATTAGGCAACCTTCCTGATAGTTTCCTGCTGTCCGCCTCCACCGCCTCCTCAGGAAGCGCCGCGCCGATGTCTCAACTCCCCTCCCCCGACACTCCGTTGGCCGTCGAGGCCGCCAGGGTCCGGCGGGCCAGGATCGCCGTGGGGGCGGTCTTCGCCCTGCATGGCGCCGCCTCCGGCAGCTTCGTCACCCGCATCCCCTGGCTCCAGGACCAGCTGGGGCTGAGCACCGCGGCGCTGGGCTTCGCGCTGGCCTTCCCGGCGTTCGGCGCCGCGACGGCGATGCCGCTGGCCAGCCGGGTGATCCACCGGTACGGGGCCAGGGCGGCGGCCCGCGCGCTGCTGGCGCTGTGGGTCGTGGCCTCCACGCTGCCGGCGCTGGCGCCGAACCTGGTGACCCTCTGCGGCCTGCTCTTCGTCTCCGGCGCCGCGGCGGGCATGGCGGACGTGACGATGAACGCCCAGGGCGTGGAGGTGGAGGAGCGGCACGGCCGGTCCATCATGTCCGGGCTGCACGGACTGTGGAGCGTGGGCACCCTGACCGGTTCCGCGCTGGGCGTCGGCGCGGTGGCCCTCGGGTTCGACGCCCGGCTCCATCTCCCGCTGGTGGCCGCCGGGTTGCTGCTGGTGGTGGCGCCGGCCTGCCGGGGGCTGCTGGACGTGCGGCCCCGGCCGGGGGAGGCGGCGCCGCCCCGGTTCGCGCTGCCGCCGCGCTCGGCGCTGCTGATCGGCGCGGTGGGCATCTGCGCGGTGCTGGCCGAGGGCGGCAGCATGGACTGGTCGGGGGTGTACCTGCGGGAGGTCACCGGCGCCTCGGAGACGGTGGCCGCCGCGAGCTACACCGCGTTCGCCGCCACGATGGCCGTGGCGCGGCTGCTCGGCGACGCGGTGGTGCGCCGGTACGGGCCGGTGCGGACGGTCCGCGCCGGCGGTCTGCTGGCCGCGCTGGGCGGGGTGCTGGTGGTCACCTCGACGCATCCGGCGCAGGGGGTGCTCGGCTTCGCGCTGATCGGGGTGGGCATCGCGGTGGTGGTGCCGCTGACCTTCGCCGCAGCCGGGCACAGCGGGCCCAATCCCAGCCGGGCCATCGCCGGCGTCGCCACCATCACCTACACGGCCAGCCTCTTCGCGCCGACGGTGATCGGCGCGATCGGTGAACTCGCTTCACTGCGGGCCTCGTTCGGGGTGGTCACGGTGGCCACCGGGCTGTTGGTGCTGGGCGCCGGGGTGCTGGGGCGCGGCGCGGAGGGGCGCGGCGCGGTGGCCGGCGGCTCCGGGCGGCGGCGGACGACGGACCCGGCCGCCGGGGAACGGGCGGAGTAGCGGGCCGGGGGCCCGTGGCGGCGGCGGACGCCACGGGCCAGCCGGCTCAGCCGAACAGCCGGACGGCCTGGTAGTAGGTCCAGGCGGTGCCGTTGCAGGTGGTCTTGGTGGCCCCGGAGTAGCCGTTACAGACGCGCAGCAGGTCCTGGTAGAAGGCGTTGTCCAGGCGGGCCTTGTTGGCGTCGAAGGTGCCCATCGCCTTGTAGTTCCGGTACCCGAAGTCATGTCGTGCGCATGACATACTAAAAGGGAAACCGAAGGGGTTGTCGGGCGAGCTGGAGCACAGGTCGGTGCTCCAGTTGAAGCCGTAGGCCGACCAGGCACCCTGGTTGGCGCGGGCCGAGGCCCAGGCGTTGTAGCTGGACGCGCTGGTCTGCGTCCAACTGCTGAGCACCTGCGCCTTGTCGGCGGGTGCGGCGGCGGCCGGGCTGGCCGAGACGCCCACCGCGCCCAGGGTGAGAGCGACGGTGGAGAACAGGGTGGCGATCCGGTGACGCATGCGCATGGCGCATCCTCCAAGTTCGGCGGCCCGCCCGGTGGGGCGGGCCGTGGGACTTCCGCGAGCCGAACCTATGCAGCACCGGAGGAATGCTCAACCCCTACTGCACCCATGGAAGTTGGCGAGCAGGCCAACTCTCGGGACATCGTGGGGCATCGCGGGACGCACGACCTCACGCCGGCCGGGCCAGCACCCAGGTCCGGTCCAGCGTGAGGTAGCGCTCGATGGGCAGCCCGGCCTCCGCCAGCGCCGCCTCGAACGCGTCCCGGCTCCACCGGTAGGAGGGGAAGGTGTGGGTCCACTCCGCGTCCGGGAACTCGTACTCCACCCGGATCCGCATCAGATCGGGCCCGATCGGCTCCGCCGAGGCCACCCGGATCAGCCCGTCGTCGCCGGTCCTGGCCTCCCGCGGCACCCGCTGGTGCCAGTCCTCCCCCTCCCGCTGGATCAACACCAGCCCGCCGTCGGCGACATAGCGGCGGCAGGTGCGCAACATCCCGGCGCGCACCGCCGGATCGCCGTTGTGGATCAGGAAGGAGGTGAGCAGGACGACGTCGAACCGCTCCTCGCCCAGGTCCAGTTCCTCGATGCTGGCCCGCACCGTCCGGGCGCCCCTGACGTGCTCCAGCATCTCCGCCGACTCGTCCACCGCCGTCACGGTGAAGCCCCGCTCGACGAGCGGGTGGGTCACCCGCCCGACACCACAGCCGAGTTCGAGGATGCTGGCGCCCGCCGGGGCGGCCCGTTCGATGATCTGCGGCTCGCGCCCGACGGGCAGCCGCAGCCACCGCTCCACCGCACAACCGTCCGGTGTGATGGGTCCAGGACCCGTTCCGCTGTATCCCTCACGGCTACGTCCACTCATGCCGTCATCAGATCACGGACGGTTGCCCCCGGGCGAACACTCCGCCGAACTCGCGGGCACCCGGGGGCCGTTGTGACCGGTCACTGCCAACTGGCGTGCAGCGGCTTGCCCTCCGCGTAGCCGGCCGCGCTCTGCACCCCGACCACCGCGCCCTCGCCGAACTCCGCCAGGTTGCCGGCCCCCGCGTAGGTGAACGCGGAGCGCACCCCGGCCACGATCGAGTCGATCAGGTCCTCCACGCCCGGGCGTGCCGGGTCGAGGAACATCCGCGAGGTGGAGATGCCCTCCTCGAACAGCCCCTTGCGGGCCCGGTCGTAGGCCGACTGCTCGGCCGTCCGGCTGCGCACCGCGCGGGCCGAGGCCATCCCGAAGCTCTCCTTGTAGAGCCGCCCGTCGGCGGACTGCTGGAGGTCGCCCGGCGACTCGTGGGTGCCGGCGAACCAGGAGCCGATCATCACGTTCGACGCCCCGGCGGCCAGCGCCATCGCCACGTCCCTGGGGTGCCGCACCCCGCCGTCCGCCCACACGTGCCCGCCCAGCCGGCGGGCCTCGGCCGCGCACTCCAGCACCGCGGAGAACTGCGGCCGGCCCACCCCGGTCATCATCCGGGTGGTGCACATCGCGCCAGGACCGACGCCGACCTTGACGATGTCGGCGCCCGCCTCGATCAGGTCCCTGGTGCCCGCGGCGGAGACCACGTTGCCCGCCACCACCGGCACCGAGGGGTTCAGCGCCCGCACCGCGCGCAGTGCCGTGAGCATCGACTCCTGGTGGCCGTGCGCGGTGTCCACCACCAGGGTGTCCACGCCGGCCGCCAGCAGCGCCTCGGCCCGGCTGGCCACGTCGCCGTTGATGCCGACGGCGGCGGCGATCCGCAGCCGGTTCTCGCCGTCCACGGCCGGCCGGTAGAGGGTGGCCCGCAGCGCGCCCTTGCGGCTGAGGATGCCGACCAGCCGCCCGTCCGGGCCGACCGCCGGGGCGATCTTCCGGTGCGCCGAGTCCAGCGTGGTGAACGCCTCCTGCGGGTCGAGGTCGGCGGCCAGCACCAGCAGGTCACGGGACATCACCTCGCCGAGCTGGGTGAACCGGTCGACGCCGGTCAGGTCCGCCTCGGTGACGATGCCCACCGGGCGCTCGGCGGCGACCACAACGCCGGCGTTGTGCGCCCGCTTGGGCAGCAGCGCCAGCGCGTCGGCGACGGTCTGGGTCGGGTCCAGCGTGATCGGGGTGTCCAGCACCAGGTGGCGGCGCTTGACCCAGCCGATCACCTCGGTGACCACGTCCAGCGGGATGTCCTGCGGGATCACCACCAGGCCGCCGCGCCTGGCCACCGTCTCGGCCATCCGCCGGCCGGCCACCGCGGTCATGTTCGCCACCACCAGCGGGATGGTCGTCCCGCTGCCGTCCGGCGAGGAGAGGTCCACCGCCAGCCGGGAGCCCACCGCGGAGCGGTTGGGGACCATGAAGACGTCGTCGTAGGTCAGGTCGTAGGACGGCTTGGCGTCGTTGAGGAACTTCATGCTCGCGCTCTCACCTGCTGCGGTTCGCTGATATTCGGGCGGGTGGGAGGCTGCGGCTCCTGTGTCATTATCACCCAGGTCACCCGAAAGCCACGCGCCCCCACGCCCCGGCGTGCGCGCGGTACCAGGGGGCGCGCGGCATGAACCGCGCTCCCCGAGGCAGCCGCAACCCGCCGGGTGACATGTCGCGCGGGCCCGGTGGGGCCACCCGTTCGGTGTCACGATGGCGCTCGACGGGCTTCCGCGGCACGCGGTCACGCCCGGCGCACGGCAACCAGAAGGCGACGCGTGACCGGACAGCGAGTGAGCTTCGGCATCAAGACCACCCCGGCGCACGTCGGCTACCTTGACCTGCTGCGGGTCTGGCGGGAGGCGGACGAGATCGAGGAGATCGAGCACGCCTGGCTCTGGGACCACCTGCCGCCGCTCTTCGGCCCGCCCGGTGGGCCGACCCTGGAGGGCTGGAGCACGCTGGCGGCGCTCGCCGCCGGCACCGAACGGCTCGGCCTCGGCCTGCTGGTCGCCAACAACCGGCTGCGCCCGCCCGCCCTGCTGGCCAAGATCGCCGCCACCGTGGAGGAGATCTCCGCCGGCCGGCTCACCGTCGGCCTGGGCATGGGCCCCACCATCCCGCGCCCGGGCCGGCCCACCCCGCCGGGGCCGGCCCGGGCGGTCGCCGGCTACCGCGCTCTGGGCATCGAACCGCCCAGCCCGGGCGACGGCCTCGCCCGGCTGGCCGAGAGCTGCCGGGTGCTGCGCACCCTGTGGGAGGCCGAGGGGCCGGCCGACTTCGCCGGGCGGCACTACCGGCTCTCCGGCGCGCGGTCCGCGCCCCGCCCGGCCCGCCGCCTCCCGCTGCTGATCGGCGGCGCCGGCGACGGCCTGCTGCGGGTCGCCGCCGAGCACGCCGACCTGTGGAACATCTCGGGACCGCCGCACGCCGACCCGGCCCGGGTCGCCGAGCGGGCCCGCGCGCTGGACGCCGCCTGCGCCCGCGTCGGCCGCGACCCGGCGGAGGTCACCCGCTCCGTGCAGACCCATGTGCACTACGCCGACCCGGCCGCCACCCGGGCCACGGTCGCCGAGCTGCTGGCCACCGGGGCCACCCACCTGGTGCTCAGCCTGCCGGCCCCGTTCCCGGAGCGGGTGGCCCGCTGGGTGGCCGACGAGATCATCAACCCCACGCTGGCGCGGGTGGGTTGAGCCGGGCCCCGGCTCCGGTGACGGCCGACCGGCGTTGACAGCCGGCGGGCTGGTGCGTGTAATGGGCCCCGGTGCCACGTGGCGCCGGCCAAGAGCAGTGGGCCGGCCGGTGGCCGGGCGAGCACCAGTCATCACAGGGGGCCGCCATGCGTTCGCACTCCGCGTCCTGATCTGACGTCACCCGGCCGCACCTCGTGCCGCGCCGGTCCTACCGGACCGCGCCGCCGCACCCGTGCCGGCCGCCCGCGACCTACGGTCGCGCACTTCCCACCCCGCGAACCCACGCCCGGCGTGCCGTCCCGCGGTCACGCCGTCGCGCACCCACACCGTCGCACCGCCGTGCCGTCGCGCCGCCGGGCCCGCGTTCGCCCCGGCCCGTGGCGCACCCACGGGCCGCGTCCACCACCCCGCGCAACGAAACCGGAGCACCAGAACCCGTATGTCCCTTTCCTTCCAGCAGTCCGTCATCGAGGAGTTCCGCGCCAACGGCGGCCGGGTCGGCGGCCCCTTCGAGGGCGGCGACCTGCTCCTGCTGACCACCACCGGCGCCCGCACGGGGACCGAGCGGACCACCCCGCTCGGCTACGTCCGGCACGCCGGGGCACTGCTCGTCGTCGCCTCCGCCGGCGGCGCGCCCCGGCACCCCGCCTGGTACCACAACCTGCTCGCCCACCCGCTGGTGCGGGTCGAGCTGGGCACCGACACCTTCGAGGCGCTCGCCGTCCCCGCCGAAGGGGCCCGCCGCGCCGAGCTGTTCGAGGCGGTGACGCTGGCCGCCCCCGGCTACCTGGACTACCAGCGGCAAACCAGCCGGCCGCTGCCGGTCGTCGAGCTGGCCCCGGCCGAACCGGCCGACTGGACCGCGTCCGGCCCGCCCACCAACCTGGCCGACAAGCTCCTGGAGGTGCACGGCTGGCTGCGCGGCCAGCTCCGCCAGGTCACGGCCGAGGTGGAAACCCACCTCGCCACCCGGGCCACCCACCAGGGCCCGGGCCAGCCGCCACCTCCCGGCCTGGGGCTGCAGATCCGGCAGCGTTGCCTGGCCTTCTGCCAGACGCTGGAGTTCCACCACACCGGCGAGGACGGGCACCTCTTCCCCGGCATCGCCCAGCACCATCCCCAACTCGCCGCCACCTTCGACCGGCTGCGCGCGGAACACCGCACGGTCGCCCGGCTCCAGCGGGCCATCGGCGAGCTGCTGACCGACGTCGGGATCGCCGAACCCGTCCGCTTCCGGGCCGAACTCGCCCGGATGACAGACGAGTTGACCGCGCACCTGGCGTACGAGGAGGAGGTGCTGCTGCCGCTGCTGGCCGACGTCCCCTGGCCGCCGGCCCCTCCCGCCGCCTGACCGACGGGCCGGCGCCGGCCGACCGGGCGGCCGGCACCGGCACCTGACCGCCCCGCAACAGCCAGTGCTCGCCGGCCGGTTCGCCACTGAGCCGGCCGGGCGGCGCGGCGCTCGGCTCGTTCAGCCCGGTGAACTCGACGGTCTTGCCCCGCTGCGCGTACCGCACCTCGACCGCGTCCAGGGCGGCCACGGAGGACACGTCCCAGACGTGCGCGGCGGAGAGGTCGATCGCCACCCGCCCTCGGTCGGGAGTCCTCGGCGGCGACTCCCCCTGGCCTGAGGGCAGGGACGCGGAGCACCCATCCTGGGCGCCCGACTGGACCGGACCACCAGCGGCGGCGGCGGATAACTCCCCTCACCGGCCCGGCCGTCGCCCTTTGACGGGGCGGTCGGTGACTGTTCGTTCGTCAGCAGCCGGCACGCCCGGCGGGCGTCCCGGGTGCCCGGCGCGGCGGCCCCGTCCTCACGCGTCGGGGTCGGCGCGGTCCAGGGCCGGGCGGCCGGGGGCCGGGGTGCCGAGCAGCAGGTCGGCGGCCGCGGTGTCGGTGACCAGGCTGGTCACCAGCCCGGAGCGGAGCACCGCGTCGATCGCGCCGGCCTTCCGCCGGCCGCCCGCGATGGCGACCACCTCGGGGACCCGGCGCAGCCGGTCCGGCTCCACCGTGATGCACCGCTCGCCCAGGTCCCGCCCGATCCGGCGGCCGTCCGCCGAGAACAGGTGCGCCGACATCTCGGCGGCCACTCCCAGCGAGGCGTAGTGGTCGCGCTCCTCCTTGCCCAGCATGTCGTGCACGGTGGAGATGCCGGCCTCCCAGGTGCCGATGGAGACCGCCGCGATGGTGACCTTGTCGAAGTAGTCGAAGGCCGCCGCGATTCCGGGTTGGGCCCGCAGCGCGGCGGCCGTGCCGGCGTCCGAGAGGAGCATCGGCGCGTAGATCGGGTGCGCCTCGCCGCCGGAGACGTCCGCCGCCCGGCGCACCGCCTCGACCGAGCCGCGCTCGGCACCCGCGTCGTAGACCCCGGTCAGCTGCACCACCGTGCAGGGCGGCAGCTCGCGGAGGGCCGCCGCCATGTGGATCGTCGACCGCCCCCAGGCCAGGCCCAGCACGTCCCCCTCGGTGACCAGCTCCTCCAGCAGCTCGGCGGCCACCTCGCCGAGGTGCTCCGGGTCCGGGGTGTCGTCCGGCGCCTCCGTCGGGGACTCGGCCACCACCACGTGCCGCAGCCCGAAGTGCGCCCGCAGCGCGTCGGAACGGTCCGCGTCCAGCTCGGCCGGCACCCGGATCTCGATCCGCACCAGCTCCTGCTCGACCGCCGACTCCAGCACCCGGGCCACCTTGAAGCGACTGACCCCGAACTCGTCCGCGATCTGGATCTTGGACTTGCCCTCCAGGTAGAAACGCCGCGCCATCGCCGCCGCCTGCATCAACTCGGCCGGGCCCATCCTCGTGGCTGACCTCCCGGTCGACACCGCACTCACCTCACTGTCCCTCGGCCCGTCATTCGGCCCTGTGTTCCCGGTCACGTCCCCGGGTCAATCCTCGCAGAAGAAACGGGGGCCCGTTCACCGCTCGGCCGGGGCATCGGCGCCCGCGCCGGCTCGCCCGCCGGCGGCCCGCTCGGCCGCCGCGCGCAGGCCGCGCACCGCCGCCGCCGGGTCGTCCGCGCCGTAGACGGCCGAGCCGGCGACGAAGACGTCCGCGCCGGCCTCCGCGCAGCGCTCGATGGTCTCGGCCGAGACCCCGCCGTCCACCTGGAGCCACAGCGGCAGCCCGTGACGCTCGATCAGCCGCCGGGTGCGGCGGATCTTCGGCAGCATGACGTCCAGGAACGCCTGGCCCCCGAAGCCCGGCTCGACCGTCATCACCAGCAGCATGTCCAGCTCGGGCAGCAGGTCCTCGAACGGCTCGATCGGGGTGGCCGGCTTGAGCGCCATCGAGGCCCGGGCGCCCAGCGCGCGGATCTCCCTGGCCAGCCGCACGGGCGCGGCGGCGGCCTCGGCGTGGAAGGTGACCGAGCCGGCGCCCGCCTCGACGAACGCCGGCGCCCAGCGGTCCGGGTCCTCGATCATCAGGTGGCAGTCGAGGGGGATGTCCGTCGCCTTCCGCAGCGACTGGACCACCGGGACGCCCAGCGTCAGGTTGGGCACGAAGTGGTTGTCCATCACGTCGACATGGAGCCAGTCGGCGCCCTCGACGGCCCTGGCCTCCTCGGCGAGGCGGGCGAAGTCGGCGGAGAGGATGCTGGGGTTGATCTGGGCCATGGGCCCAGTATTCAGCATCCCCGACGGGGCCAAGTCCGGTGGGGCCAGGGCCCGCCGGCGGCCTCAGCCCACCCGGCGCAGCAGCGCCAGGTACATGGCGTCGGTGCCGTGCCGGTGCGGCCACAGCTGCACGTCGGGCCCCTCGCCCAGCTCGGGCACGCCGGGCAGCAGCGGGCGGGCGTCGACCCGTTCCACCTCGATGTCGGTCAGGCCCTTCAGCACGTCGGAGACGACCAGCCGGGTCTCGCTCAGGTGCGGCGAGCAGGTGGCGTAGCCGAGCACGCCGCCGGGGCGGAGCGCGGCGAGGCCGGCGCGCAGCAGGGCACGCTGGAGGGTGGCCAGCCGGTCCAGGTCCTCCGGGCGGCGGCGCCAGCGGGACTCCGGGCGGCGGCGCAGCGCGCCGAGGCCGGTACACGGCACGTCGAGCAGCACCCGGTCGAAGCTCGCCGGCCGCCAGGCCGGGCGGCTGGCGTCGGCCACCAGCACCTGGTACGGGCCCGGGTTGCCGTCCAGTGCCCGGGCCACCAACCGGGCCCGGTGCGACTGGAGTTCGCTGGCCACCAGGGCGGCGCCGCGCTCGGCGGCGAGCGCGCCCAGCAGGGCGGCCTTGCCGCCCGGGCCGGCGCAGCCGTCCAGCCAGCGCCGGTCGGGCCCGGTCAGCGGCGCGTTGGCCAGCGCCAACGCCACCAGCTGGCTGCCCTCGTCCTGCACCCCGGCGCGGCCCTCGACCACGGCGGGCACCGAGCCCGGCTCGCCGCCCTCGGCCAGCCGCACGGCCTGCGGCGAGTAGCGGCCCGGCTCGGCGCCCTCCTCGGCCAGCAGCTCCGCCCGGCTGCTGCGGCCCGGGCGGGCGGCCAGCGTCACCTGGGGGCGCTCGTTGTCCGCGACCAGCAGCTCCTCGATCCCCTCCCGACCACCGCCCAGGGCGTCCCAGAGCGCGCCGACCACCCAGCGCGGGTGCGCGTGGCGCAGCCCGAGGTGCCCCTCCGGATCCTTGTCGAAGGAGGGCGCCAGCTGCTCGATCCAGCCGTCCAGGTCGTGGGCGGTGACCTTGCGCAGCACCGCGTTGACGAACTTGGCGCGACCGTCGCCCACCACGCAGCGGGCCAGCTCGACGGTGGCGCTGACCGCGGCGTGCCCGGGGACCCGGGTGCCCAGCAGCTGGTGGGCGCCGAGCGAGAGGACGTCCAGCACCGGCGGGTCGACCTCGCGCAGCGGACGGTCCACGCACTCGGCGAGGATCGCGTCATAGGTGCCCTGCCGGCGGAGCGTCCCGTAGACCAGCTCGGTGGCGAAGGCGGCGTCCCGGTCGTCGAGCGTGCCGGCCCGCTTCGCCTTGGCCAGCAGCGGGGGCAGCACCAGGTTGGCGTAGGCGTCCCGCTCGTCGACCGCGCGCAGCGCCTCGAAGGCGAGAATCCGCGCCGGGTCCCGCTGGGGACGACGATAGGGCCTGGACGGACGGCGCGGCCGACTGCTCACGGAACGATGACTCCGGTGGTACGAGGGGTGGTGGGGCGGGGCGCGGCCCGCGCGCGGGCCGCGCCCCCAGGGTACGGGGCGCCGCTCGGCGGCTAGCCGCCGAGCCGTTCGCCCTCGGCGACCCGCACGCCGCGGGCCCAGTCGGCGGCCGGCATGGGCTTCTTGCCCTGCGGCTGCACCCAGGCGAGCTCGACCGGGTGCGAGCCGGTGCCGACCCGCACCACGCGCTTGCCGGCGCGCAGCTCGCCCGGCGCCAGCGCCGGCTCGTCGGGCAGCGGGCTGACCTGGCGCAGCTTGAGGCGCTCGCCACGGAACGTGGTCCAGGCGCCGGGGGCGGGCGTGCAGGCCCGCACCACCCGGTCCACCCGCAGGGCGGGGGCGGCCCAGTCCACCTCGGCGTCCGCGGTGGTCAGCTTGGGGGCCAGGGTGACGCCCTCGGCCGGCTGCGGGCGCGGCACCAGGGTGCCGTCCTCGATGCCGTCCATGGTGGCGGCCAGCAGGCCCGAGCCGGCGAGCGCCAGCCGGGTCAGCAGGTCACCGCTGGTGTCCTGGGCGCGGACCTCCTCGGTGAGCACCCCGTAGACCGGCCCGGAGTCCAGGCCCTCCTCGATCTGGAAGGTGCTGGCGCCGGTGACCTCGTCCCCGGCGAGCACCGCGTGCTGCACGGGCGCCGCGCCGCGCCAGGCGGGCAGCAGCGAGAAGTGCAGGTTGACCCAGCCCCTCGCGGGGATCTCCAGCGCGGCCTTCGGCAGCAGCGCGCCGTAGGCGACCACCGGGCAGCAGTCGGGGGCGAGTTCGGTGAGCCGCGCCAGGAAGTCGGGGTCCCGGGGGCGGCGCGGGCGCAGGATCTCGATGCCGGCCTCGGCCGCCCGCTCGGCGATCGGGCTGGCCACCAGCCGGCGGCCACGTCCGGCCGGGGCGTCGGGCCGGGTGACCACGGCGACCACCTCGTGCCGCTCGGACGCCAGCAGGGCGTCGAGCGCCGGAACGGCGACCTCGGGGGTGCCGGCGAAGACCAGCCTCATCGGACGGGCCTCCTGGTGGGTGCGAGCCTCATCGTGGGTGGGTGACCTCTCGGACGGAATCTCCAGGGAACCCCCGCGGAGCGGGGTGAGCGCCCGGGAGAGTCTACGTTCCGCGATCGGCTGGTGCGCCCAGGGGCATCTGGGGGCGCAGGGCTCGACGGCGTGCGCTCCGCCGAGTTGACGATGCGCGCCCAGGGCGTGACTCAGGCGCCGGGTGGCGCGTTGGTCAAGGCAGATTGACCGCTGACGGGGCCTTCGCGCCCGGTCCTCATTCCCCTGCCGCCGGTTCGAGAGGCTTGTTCATGGCCGACCACGCCACCCCTGACGCTCAGGCGCGGGCCAGCCTGCATCTGCTGGTACGTGACATCGAGCGGGTTCGCCGCCAGGTGGACGCCCTGCGCACACTCACCGCGCAGCTGGGCAACGTCTACCGCCCCCGCCGCACCGGCCCCTCGGCCGGCTTCGTCGTCTACGGCCGCGCGCCCGCGCCCACCGTACGACTGGCCCAGGAGCTGCGGGACAGCGTGGAGGCGCTGGTCACGGCGGCGGTGGACTTCGACCGTTCGCTGGGGTTCTCCTGGGACGCGGTGGGCTCAGCGCTGGGCGTCACCAAGCAGGCGGTGCACCGGCGTTACGGCGCCCGGCGGCCGGCGGTGCTGCCGGCCGGGGGACGGGAGGCCCCGGCCGGCCAGCCGACGCCGGCGGGCGCGCCGAGCACGGCGACGGTGCCCGGCGCCCCCGTCCCGGCGGCCCGCCGCGCGCAGCCGGCGACCGCGCCCGAGCCACACCTGCTGCCCGGCCAACGCGGCAGCTGACCCGCGACGCGCGACGGCCGGGCCTGGACTTCCGTGCGGAGCACGGGAGTCCAGGCCCGGCCGCTGTCGCGGGTGCCCGCGCCGGGCGCGGCCGTTACCGCCCCGGCCGCCGGCACGGGTGTGCCTCCCCCGGGGCACCGTCACCGCGCCCACCGGCGCCAGCACCCGCGCCATGCCGCCGGACGCAGCGGCCCGGCGGCGAGACGCGCCAACCTCTCGCTGAGGCACCAACGACCAGCCCACGCCCGAACACCCCCGCCCGGCAATCCCGTTGACGCCCCAGCGGCCGGCACGAGCCACAAGGCCCGTATCCCCAGCCCCGGGGGCCGGGACAGCGGCGCCAGGACCTGGGCCACGCCGCCGGAGGCAGCGGCCCGACGGCGAAGAGCAGCAGCCCCTCGCGCACGGCAACGACCCGGCCGGAATGGAGCGGATGCCGTGGGCACCACATCAGCCCGTCGCGCACGGCAACGACCACCCGCACCAGCACCCGCGCCATGCCGCCGGAGGCAGTGGCCCGGCGGGGAGACGCGCCGACCCCCGGCCCGGGGCACCGGCCGCCGGTACGTGCCGCGATCCCGGAGCCGGCCGCCGCGACGGGTACCGCCGGCGGCCCACGCGCCGGCGGTCAGCCGATGTCGTCCGGGTCCATGCGGACCCAGGCCGGGGGGCCCTCGCGGTGGGTGAGGCGGTGGGCCTGGGCCGCCTTCAGAGCCAGGGCCAGCTCGCCGCCGGCGCCCGGCGGGACCCGCACCAGCGCGCGTCCCCACTGCTCGCCGACCGGCGGCTCACCCGGCCTGCGGGGCCGGCCGGCCGGCACCAGCGGCAGCGCCACCGGCCCCAACACCTCGGCTGACGGCGGCAGTTCGGCGACCGCCAGCAGCCCGGCCACCGCCTCGGGCAGACCGCTGACCGCCGCCATCCGGGAGATCGGCGGGAAGCCCAGCGCCCGCCGGTCGGCCAGCTCGCGCAGCGCGTGCCCCGCCGGGTCCCAGCGGACCAGGGACTGCACGGCGCGCAGCGTGGGCTCCGCGAGCACCACCACCACTCCCCCGTCGTGCCGCCCCCTGGCCAGCGCCGCCGCGTTCAACCAGCGGCGTACGGCCTCCTCGCCGGAGCGCAGGTCAGGGCGCCCGAGCAGCGCCCAGCCGTCCAGCAGCAGCACCGCGGCGTAGCCGGGGCCCGCCGCCACCGGCTCGGCGCCCGGGGTGCTCACCACCAGCGCGGGCTCGTCGGGCACGGTGGCCAGCACATGGTCCCGGCCCGAGGTCCGCACCGGCACGCTGGGGAAGGAACGGCCCAGCTCCTCGGCGGTGCGGCGGGCGCCGACCACCACCGCGCGCAGCCGCCGGCCGCCGCACTCCGCGCAGTGCCAGTCCGGCGCCGGCGTGCCGCACCAGCCGCAGCTCAACCGCTCCTCGGCGCCGGTGGCCGCCAGCGGGCCGTGGCAGGCCAGGCAGCGGGCCGCCTCCCGGCAGCGTTCGCAGGCCAGCCTCGGCACGTAGCCCCGGCGCGGCACCTGCACCAGCACCGGCCCGCTGGCCAGGCCCTCGCGCAGGGCCCGCCAGGCGACGGTGGGCAGCCGGGCAGTGCGGGCCGCCTCGTCCCGCGCCTCGTCCGCCTCGCCGACGGTGCGCAGCAGCGGGGCCGCCGCCCGGACCGTGTCCCGCTCGGCGGCCAGCGGCCTGGCCCAGCCGTTCTCCACCAGCAGCGCGGCCTCGGCCGTGTGCGCGTGCCCGCCGAGCAGCAGGCCGGCGCCCTCCTGGGCGGCGCGGGAGAGCAGCACCTCGCGGGCGTGCGGGTGGGGCGCGTGGTCGTCGCGGTGTGCCTGGTCGCCGTCGTCCCAGATGGCGGCGAGGCCGAGCGAGCGGACCGGCGCGAACATCGCGGCGCGGGTGCCGACCACGCAGCGGACGGCACCCCGGTGGATGGCCAGCCAGCGGCGGTACCTGGCCTCAGGGCCGGCGTCCGCGGTGAGCAGCACGTGGTGGCCGGGGCCGAGCAGCTCGGTCAGCGCCGCGTCCACCCGGCCGGCCGACCGCCCGTCGGGCAGCACCGCCAACGCGCCGCGCCCGCTGGCCAGCGCGCTGGCCAGCGCGGTCGCCAGCTCCGCCGGCCAGCCCTGGCCGGGCAGCGCCGTCCACACCGCGCGCGGCGCGCGCCCCTCGACCAGCGCGGCCAGGAACGCCGGGCCGTGCGGGTAACGCGACCAGCCGCCGGCGGCCGGCGGCTCGGGGGTCGGCGGCGGCTCCGGCATGGCGGCCCGCTCGGCCCTGGCCAGCCGGGGCGGCACGGCCAGCCGCACCACGTCGGCGAGCGCGCCGGCGGAGCGGTCGGCGACCGCCCGGCAGAGCCGCAGCAGCTCGGGGGTGAGCACCGGCTCGGGCGAGAGCACCTGGGCCAACGGGGCCAGCACGCCGGGGAAGTCGCTCTCCGCGCGGCGCTCCACCACGAAGCCGTTGACCAGGCCGCCGCCCTCGCGGCGGCCCTCGCGCTGGCCGGCGCCGAACCGGACCCGGACCCGGACGCCGGGCTGGGCGTCCGCGTCCAACGCGGCGGGCACCGCGTAGTCGAAGCAGTGGTCCAGGTGGACCAGGCCCTTGTCCACCAGCACCCGGGCCACCGGCAGCCGCTCGGCGAGCGGCGCCCCGCGCCAGGTGCGGGGCTTGGCGCGGGGCAGCGTCCGCTCCCGGACGGCGGCTCTGATCAGCGCGAGTTGCTCACCGCCCGGCTGCTCGGGGGCGCCGGCCTCACTCATCCCGCCAGTACATCAGACGCCTCGGACAGTGCCGGCCGGCCCCGGCCCCGACAGCCCGGCACCCGACACACACCGAGCCCGCACGGGCCGTTCCGGCACCCCAGGGGCGCCGGCCCGGCCCCGTACGGGCTCGGTCAGAGCGGTGTTCGGCGCGGTCCTGGAACGTGACCGGGCAAGCCCGGCGCCGCCCGCGGGCCAGATGCCGGACCCGGCCGGGCCGCTACCGGCCCGGGCGGGAGGGCCGTGGCCTCAGAGGCCGGCGGCCGCGCGCAGCGCGTCGACCCGGTCGGTGCGCTCCCAGGTGAAGTCCGACAGCTCCCGGCCGAAGTGGCCGTAGGCGGCGGTCTGGGCGTAGATCGGGCGCAGCAGGTCCAGGTCGCGGATGATGGCGGCCGGCCGTAGGTCGAAGACCTCGGCGATGGCCTGCTCGATCCGCTCGGCCGGCACGGCCGCGGTGCCGAAGGTCTCCACGAAGAGCCCGACCGGCTCGGCCTTGCCGATGGCGTAGGCCACCTGCACCTCGCAGCGGGTGGCCAGCCCGGCGGCGACCACGTTCTTGGCCACCCAGCGCATCGCGTAGGCCGCCGAACGGTCCACCTTCGACGGGTCCTTGCCGGAGAACGCGCCACCGCCGTGCCGCGCCATCCCGCCGTAGGTGTCGATGATGATCTTGCGGCCGGTCAGCCCGGCGTCGCCCATCGGGCCGCCGATCTCGAACCGGCCGGTCGGGTTGACCAGCAGCCGGTAGTTCTCGGTGTCCAGCTTGATGCCGTCGGTCAGCAGCGCCTTCAGCTCGGGCTCGACCACGAACTCCTGGATGTCGGGCGCCAGCAGGGAGTCCAGGTCGATGTCGGCCGCGTGCTGGCTGGAGACCACCACGGTGTCCAGGCGGGCCGCCTTGTCGCCGTCGTACTCGATGGTGACCTGGGTCTTGCCGTCCGGCCGCAGGTAGGGGATGGTGCCGTTCCTGCGGACCTCGGAGAGGCGGCTGGAGAGCCGGTGCGCCAGCCGGATCGGGAGCGGCATCAGCTCGGGCGTCTCGTCGCAGGCGTACCCGAACATCAGGCCCTGGTCGCCGGCGCCCTGCTGCTCCAGCTGGTCCTCGGTGCCGCCGACGCGCGCCTCGTAGGCGGTGTCCACCCCCTGGGCGATGTCCGGGGACTGGGCGCCGATGGAGACGGAGACGCCGCAGGAGGCGCCGTCGAAGCCCTTCTTGGAGGAGTCGTAGCCGATCTCCAGGATCTTGTTCCGCACCAGGGTCGCGATGTCCGCGTAGGCCTTGGTGGTGACCTCGCCTGCGACGTGCACCAGGCCGGTGGTGATCATGGTCTCGACGGCGACCCGGGACGCCGGGTCCTCCCTGAGCAGGGCGTCCAGGATGGTGTCGCTGATCTGGTCAGCGATCTTGTCCGGGTGGCCCTCGGTCACGGACTCTGAGGTGAACAGACGACGGGACACAACGCTCCCTGGGGTTGCAGCGGCTGCTGACTATGCTTCCGCGCCGGGTGCGACCGGGCGCGGCAAGCGACAGTGTATCCGGACACGGGCGTCAAGCGGAGTGGTCCGGATGGTGAGCGTTGCGTCCGCGTCGCCATCGCCGGGCGCACGCCGGGCCGGCGCCGGGGCGCACGGTCGGCGCCGCGAAGTGCCGCGCCGGGCCGGCGGGTTGCCGGCTGGCGGGGCATGGCCGCAGGTCAGGCGGGCGACCAGCGCTGCGACACGGCGTCCCAGAGCGCGTCGGCCAACGCCTCCTTGGGGCCGAACGGGACCGGCGTCTCGGTGCCGTCGGCCGCCAGGATCACCGCCTCGTTCTCGTCCGTGCCGAACGCCAGGCCGCCGCCGACCTGGTTGACGACCAGCAGGTCGCAGCCCTTGCGGGCGAGCTTGGCCCGGCCGCCGGCCAGCACGTTCTCGGTCTCGGCGGCGAAACCCACCACCAGCTGGCCCGGGCGGCGCTCGGCGGCCAGCTCGGCCAGCACGTCCGGGTTGCGGACCAGGGCGATCGGCTCGGGCTCCACCCCGTCGCGCTTCTTGATCTTCTGGGCCACCTGGCGCGCCGGCCGGAAGTCGGCGACCGCGGCGGCCATCACCACCACGTCCGCCTCGGCCGCGGCGCGCCGCATCGCGGTGCGCAACTCCTCCGCGCTGCCGACCGGTTCGACGGTGACGCCGGCCGGCGCGGGCAGCGCGGTGTTGGCCGCGACGAGGGTGACCTCGGCGCCCCTGGCCTGGGCGGTGCGGGCCAGCGCGTAGCCCTGCTTGCCCGAGGAGTGGTTGCCCAGGTAGCGGACCGGGTCCAGCGGCTCCCGGGTGCCGCCGGCGCTGATCACGACGCGCCGGCCGGCCAGGTCGGGCCCGGCGGTGCCGCGGGCCAGCACCCGGCGGGCCGCCTCGAAGATGGCGTCCGGGTCGGGCAGCCGGCCCTTGCCGGTGTCGGCGCCGGTGAGCCGGCCGACGGCCGGCTCGATCACCACGGCGCCACGGCGGCGCAGGGTGGCCACGTTCTCCCGGGTGGCCGGGTGCTCCCACATCTCGGTGTGCATGGCGGGGGCGAAGACCACGGGGGCGCGGGTGGTCAGCAGCACGTTGGTCAGCAGGTCGTCGGCCCGCCCGGTGGCGGCCCTGGCCAGCAGGTCGGCGGTGGCCGGGGCGATCACCACCAGGTCGGCGGCCCGGCCGAGCCGGACGTGCGGCACCTCGTCCACGTCGTCCCAGACCTCGGTGTGCACCGGCCGGCCGGAGAGCGCCGCCCAGGTGGGCGCGCCGACGAAGCGCAACGCGGACGCGGTGGGCACCACCCGCACGGCGTGCCCCGACTCGGTGAACCGGCGCAGCAGCTCCGCGGCCTTGTAGGCGGCGATGCCGCCCCCCACACCCAGCACGACCTCGGGCTGACCCACGGCTCGGTCCCCTTCCCGTTCGGCTTCCCCGTCCGTCCCCATCCTGCCGCACGCAGACCTCGGGCCCGGCAGCACCCTGGCTGCCGGGCCCGTCAACCGCCTCGCGTCGGGCGGACGCGTCAGTCGGTG
The DNA here is from genome assembly GCF_031845445.1 of Streptomyces chisholmiae. NCBI lineage: Bacteria > Bacillati > Actinomycetota > Actinomycetes > Kitasatosporales > Streptomycetaceae > Streptomyces > Streptomyces chisholmiae. The sequence continues at coordinate 127,986 of NZ_JAVREO010000013.1, forward strand.
GCGCCCTCGATGGCCTCGGAGGTCAGCAGGCCGGCGTTGATCTCGCGGAGCGAGATGGAGAGCGGCTTCTCGTGCACGTGGGTGTCCACGAGCGGGCCGACGTACTCCAGCAGGCCCTCACCGAGCTGCGAGTAGTAGGCGTTGATCTGCCGGGCGCGCTTCGCCGCGTAGATCACCAGGCTGTACTTGGAGTCCGTGGCCTCAAGCAGCTCGTCGATCGGCGGGTTGATGATGCCCTCGGGCGTGGTGATGGGAGAGGACACGCTCTGCCTTCCGGTGGGTTTCGGGGGACCGAAGGACCGGCGCTGGCTCGGCCCCCGGGGTCTAACGAAGCAAGGCTAGCAGTTCGGCGGAGACCTCCTCGACGGAGGTGTTGACCAGCGTCACGTCGAACTCCGACTCGGCCGCCAGCTCCGTTCTGGCGACGGCCAGCCGGCGCTCGATCACCTCGGGCGGCTCGGTGCCCCGGCCGGTGAGCCGGCGGACCAGCTCGTCCCAGCTGGGCGGGGCCAGGAAGACGAGCTGGGCCTCCGGCATGGACTCGCGGACCAGCCGGGCGCCCTGGAGATCGATCTCCAGGAGGACGGGCTCGCCGGCCGCCAGCCGCTCGGCGACCGCGTGGCGCGGGGTGCCGTAGCGGTTCCCGGCGAACTCCGCCCACTCCAGCAACTCGCCGTTGGCGACCAGCTTGTCGAACTCGTCGTCGCTGACGAAGAAGTACTGCACCCCGTGCCGCTCCCCCGGCCGTGGGTGCCGGGTGGTGGCGGAGACGGAGAGCCAGACCTCCGGGTGTGCCTTGCGCAAATGAGCGACGACCGTGCTCTTACCGACCCCCGAAGGGCCGGAGAGCACGGTCAGTCGCGAACGATCGGTCATGCCGGTGATTATCCCGCTTCCCGCCTGGACGGCGAAAACGGTGTCCAGCGGCACGGGCCGAACGTCAGGCGGTGCTGCCGAACTCGCGCTCCAGGGAGGCGATCTGGTTGGAGCCGAGACCACGGACCCGGCGGCTCTCGGAGATACCGAGCCGCTCCATGATCTGGCGGGCGCGGACCTTGCCCACGCCGGGCATCGACTCAAGGAGGGCGCTGACCTTCATCTTGCCGATGACGTCGTTCTCCTGGCCCTGCTTGATGACCTCGTGCAGGGAAGCGCCGGAGTGCTTGAGTCGATTCTTGACCTCGGCGCGCTCCCGGCGAGCCGCGGCGGCCTTCTCAAGCGCGGCTGCGCGCTGTTCAGGGGTAAGGGGCGGAAGAGCCACGCCTACGTCACCTCGGGTGTCGAACTGGTCGGATACGGAACGGTGAGGAACCTAGTGGCCCCCGCACCAGCGGAGCAACGAGCAACGCGCCCGGCTGCTCCGCTCTGGACGGAGACTAGCGGGGGTGACGGCAATAAGTCAGGGAGAATCGACAAAAAGTCCAGGTCAGCTCCGCAGCATCGGCGACATGTCGGACATATGGTCACGGATTCCAGCGGAGTTGCTTCCCTCAGGAACGTTTCCGCGCCTTTCTCGTTGACCCAACGGCGTCCCACCCGGCGCTCCCGGTACCCCGCGCGCGCCCGCACCCGGCCCGCCGGGCCGCCGCGGGCTGCCCGGTGGGCCGGCCGCGCGCCCCCGCGCGGCCGGCTCCGGGTCAGCCGCCGAGCACCCGGGACAGCTCGGTGGCCTCCCGGTCCGCCGCCGCGCGCAGCCCGGCGGCGCTGGGCCCGTGCCGCAGCACGCCCCGGCTGACGCTGGGCAGCACCTGTCCGAGCGCACCGCCGAAGACCCGCGGCAGGTCGCCCGCGGTCGCCCCCTGGGCCCCCAGTCCGGGGGCCAACAGCGGCCCGCCGATGTCGAGTCGGAGCGAGGGGTCGAGCACGGTCGCGCCGACCACGGCGCCGAACGAGCCCAGCGGCGCCGCGTCCGCGTTCTCCGCCGCCAGCCGGTCCAGCACGGCCTGGGCCAGCGGGGTGCCGTCCACGGTGCGGGCGGTCTGCACCTCGCCGCCCTCCGGGTTGGAGGTGCGGGCCAGCACGAACGCGCCGCCGCCGTCCGCCCTGGCCAGGTCGAGGGCCGGGCGGAGCGACTCGTAGCCCAGGTAGGGGCTGAGGGTGATCGCGTCGCAGCGCAGCGGGGCGTCGGGGCCGAAGTACCCGCCGGCGTAGGCCGCCACGGTGGAGCCGATGTCGCCGCGCTTGACGTCCAGCAGCACCAGCGCGCCGGCCGACCTGGCCTCGGCGACCGCCCGTTCCAGCACCGCGACGCCCCGGGAGCCGTGCCGCTCGAAGAACGCGGCCTGCGGCTTGAGCACCGCGACCCGGTCCGCGAGCGCCGTCACCACGGTGTCGGCGAACCGGGCCAGGCCCTCGGCGTTGTCCGGGAGCTCCCAGGCGGCCAGCAGCTCGGGGTGCGGGTCGATCCCGACGCAGAGCGGGCCGCGCCGGTCGATGGCGGCGCGCAGCCGCGCGCCGAAGGGCGTGGTCACGGCTGCGGCCTCCGGACGTCGGCGCCGACGGCGTCGGCGAGGGTGGTGTGCGGGCTGGCCGCCAGCAGGCGGGCCAGGCCGCGGTGCAGCGCGCGGGTCCAGCCGGGGCCCCCGTAGATGAAGCCGCTGTACCCCTGGACCAGCGTGGCGCCGGCCAGCACCCGCTCCCAGACGTCCTCGGCGCTCTCCACGCCGCCCACGCCGACCAGCAGGACGCGGTCGCCGACCCGGGCGTAGAGCCGGCGCAGCACCGCGAGGGAACGCTCCTTCAGCGGCGCGCCGGAGAGCCCGCCGGCGCCGGCGGCGGCCACCTGGGCCGGGGTGGACCGCAGCCCGTCTCGGCCGATGGTGGTGTTGGTGGCGATGATCCCGTCCAGTCCCAACTCCACGGCGAGGTCGGCGACCTCGTCGAGGTCCTCGTCGGCGAGGTCGGGCGCGATCTTGACCAGCAGCGGCACCCGGCGGCCCGGCGTCGTCCGGTCGGCGGCCTCCCGGACGGCGGTCAGCAGCGGGCGCAGCCGGCTGGCGGCCTGGAAGTCCCGCAGCCCGGGGGTGTTCGGCGACGAGACGTTGACGACCAGATAGTCGGCGTGGCCGGCCAGCCGCTCGGTGCTGGTCACGTAGTCGTCGATGGCACCCGATTCGGGGACCACCTTGGTCTTGCCGATGTTGACGCCGAGGGCCGGGCGGTCGCCACCGAGGGCGGCCAGCCGGGCGGCCACCGCGGCCGAGCCCTCGTTGTTGAAGCCCATCCGGTTGACCAGCGCGCGGTCCTCGGTGAGCCGGAACAGCCGGGGCCGTTCGTTGCCCGCCTGGGGCTGGCCGGTGACGGTGCCGATCTCCACGAAGTCGAAGCCCAGCAGGCCCAGGCCCCGGGGGCCGACGGCGTTCTTGTCGAAGCCGGCGGCCAGCCCGAAGGGCCCGGGCAGCCGCATGCCGAGCGCGTTGACCGCCAGCGTGGGGTGCGCCGGGGCGAACCGGGCGCGCACGGCGGCGCGCAGCCCCGGCACCCGGTCCGCCAGCCGGATCAGCCCGAAGGCCCAGTGGTGGGCCCGCTCGGGGTCGATCCGGCGCAGCACGGTGCGGTAGAGCAGCCCGTAGGGGGTGGTCGCGCTCATCGGGTCCGCGCCGCGATCAGCTTCTGGGCGTGGTCCTGGAGGGAGCGCACCCCCACGTCGTCCCGGCGCAGCGCGTCGATGCCCTGGACGGCGGCGGCCAGCGCCTGCACCGTGGTCAGGCAGGGCACGCCCCGGGCGACGGCGGCGGTGCGGATGTCGTACCCGTCGAGCCGACCGCCGGTGCCGAACGGGGTGTTGACGATCAGGTCGACCTGCCCCTGGTGGATCAGCTGGACCACGGTGGGCTCGCCCTGCGGGCCGACGCCCTCGCTCTGCTTGCGGACCACGGTGGCGTCGATGCCGTTGCGGCGCAGCACCTCGGCGGTGCCCGAGGTGGCGAGCAGCTCGAAGCCCAGCTCGGCCAGGGCGCGGGCCGGGAAGATCATCGCGCGCTTGTCCCGGTTGGCGACCGAGACGAAGGCCCGCCCGCCGGTGGGCAGCGCGCCGTAGGCGCCGGCCTGGGACTTGGCGTAGGCCGTGCCGAAGACCGAGTCGATGCCCATGACCTCGCCGGTCGAGCGCATCTCCGGGCCGAGCACGGTGTCCACGCCGCGGCCGTGCACGTCGCGGAACCTGGCCCAGGGCAGCACCGCCTCCTTGACGGAGATCGGCGCGTCCAGCGGCAGCGTCCCGCCGTCGCCGCTGGCCGGCAGCATCCCCTCGGCGCGCAGCTCGGCGACGGTGGCGCCGAGCGAGATCCGGGCCGCGGCCTTGGCCAGCGGGACCGCCGTGGCCTTGGAGGTGAACGGCACGGTACGGGAGGCGCGCGGGTTGGCCTCCAGCACGTAGAGGATGTCGCCGGCGAGCGCGAACTGGATGTTGATCAGGCCGCGCACCCCGACGCCGCGGGCGATCGCCTCGGTGGAGGCGCGCAGCCGCTTGACGTCGTGGCCGCCGAGCGCGATCGGCGGCAGCGTGCACGCCGAGTCGCCGGAGTGGATGCCGGCCTCCTCGATGTGCTCCATCACGCCGCCCAGGTACAGCTCCTGGCCGTCGTAGAGGGCGTCCACGTCGATTTCGATGGCATCGTCCAGGAAGCGGTCGATCAGCACCGGGTGTTCGGCGATCAGTCCGGCGTGCCGGCGGAGGTACTCCTCCAGGGCGGCCTCGTCGTAGACGATCTGCATGCCCCGGCCGCCCAGCACGTAGCTGGGCCTGGCCATCACGGGGTAGCCGACGTCGGCGGCGATGGCCCGGGCCTCCTCGAAGGAGAACGCGGTGCCGTACTTGGGGGCGGGCAGCCCGGCCTCGGCGAGCACCCGGCCGAAGTGGCCGCGCTCCTCCGCCAGGTTGATCGCCTCCGGCGAGGTCCCGACCACCGGCACGCCGTTGTCCTTGAGCGCCTGGGCCAGGCCCAGCGGGGTCTGGCCGCCGAGCTGCACCAGCACTCCGGCGACCGGGCCGGCGAGCGTCTCGGCGTGCACGATCTCCAGCACGTCCTCCAGGGTGAGCGGCTCGAAGTAGAGCCGGTCGGAGGTGTCGTAGTCGGTGGAGACCGTCTCCGGGTTGCAGTTGACCATCACGGTCTCGTAGCCGGCGTCGCTGAGCGCGAAGCAGGCGTGCACGCAGGAGTAGTCGAACTCGATGCCCTGGCCGATGCGGTTGGGGCCGGAGCCGAGGATGATCACGGCCGGCTTCTCGCGCGGGGCGACCTCGGTCTCCTCGTCGTAGGAGGAGTAGAGGTAGGGGGTGCGGGCGGCGAACTCGGCGGCGCAGGTGTCCACGGTCTTGTAGACCGGGCGCACGCCCAGCGCGTGCCGGACCTCGCGCACCACGGCCTCGTCCAGGCCGCGGATGCCGGCGATCTGCGGGTCGGAGAAGCCGTGCCGCTTGGCGTGCCGCAGCAGGTCGGCGCTCAGCTCGTCGGCGGCGCGCAGCTCCTCGGCGATCTCGTTGATCAGGAAGAGCTGGTCCACGAACCAGGGGTCGATGCGGGTGGCCTCGAAGACCTCGTCGGGGGTGGCCCCGGCCCGGATGGCGCGCATCACGGTGCCCAGCCGGCCGTCCGTCGGGACGCCGGAGAGCTTGAGCAGCGCGTCCTTCTCGGCCGCCGGGTCCGGCGCGCCGGCGAAGACGAACGGCGCGTCCTTCTTCTCCAGCGAGCGGAGCGCCTTGTTGAGCGCCTCGGTGAAGTTCCGGCCGATGGCCATGGCCTCGCCGACCGACTTCATGGTGGTGGTCAGCGTCGCGTCGGCCGCCGGGAACTTCTCGAAGGCGAACCTGGGGACCTTGACCACCACGTAGTCGAGGGTGGGCTCGAAGGAGGCCGGGGTCTCCTGGGTGATGTCGTTGGGGATCTCGTCCAGCGTGTAGCCGACGGCGAGCCGGGCGGCGATCTTGGCGATCGGGAAGCCGGTGGCCTTGGACGCCAGCGCGGACGACCGGGAGACCCGCGGGTTCATCTCGATCACCACGATCCGCCCGTCCTCCGGGTTGACCGCGAACTGGATGTTGCAGCCGCCGGTGTCCACGCCGACCTCGCGGATCACCTCGATGCCGATGTTCCGCAGCACCTGGTACTCGCGGTCGGTGAGGGTCATCGCGGGGGCGACCGTGATGGAGTCGCCGGTGTGCACGCCCATCGGGTCGAGGTTCTCGATGGAGCAGACGACCACGACGTTGTCGTTGCGGTCCCGCATCAGCTCCAGCTCGTACTCCTTCCAGCCGAGGATGGACTCCTCCAGGAGCACCTCGGTGGTCGGCGAGAGGGTCAGGCCCTGGCCGGCGATCCGGCGCAGCTCGTCCTCGTCGTGGGCGAAGCCGGAGCCGGCGCCGCCCATGGTGAAGGAGGGCCGGACGACGACCGGGTAGCCGCCCAGCTCGGGCACGCCGGCCAGCACCTCGTCCATGGTGTGGCAGATGACCGAACGGGCCGACTCGCCGTGCCCAATGCGGGCCTTGACGGCGGCCACCACGTCCTTGAAGAGGTCGCGGTCCTCGCCCTTGTGGATGGCCTCGACGTTGGCGCCGATCAGCTCGACGCCGTACTTCTCCAGGGTGCCGGCGCGGTGCAGGGCGACCGCGGTGTTGAGCGCGGTCTGGCCGCCGAGGGTGGCCAGCAGGGCGTCCGGGCGCTCCTTGGCGATGATCTTCTCGACGTACTCCGGGGTGATCGGCTCGACGTAGGTGGCGTCGGCGATCTCCGGGTCGGTCATGATGGTCGCCGGGTTGGAGTTGACCAGGATGACCCGCAGGCCCTCGGCCCGCAGCACCCGGCAGGCCTGGGTGCCCGAGTAGTCGAACTCGGCGGCCTGGCCGATGACGATCGGGCCGGAGCCGATGACCAGGACGGACTGGATGTCGGTGCGCTTAGGCACGCTGGCCCTCCATCAGGGAGACAAAGCGGTCGAACAGGTAGGCGGCGTCGTGCGGCCCGGCCGCCGCCTCCGGGTGGTACTGCACGCTGAACGCTGGGCGCTCCAGCAACCGCAACCCCTCGACCACGTTGTCGTTGAGGCAGACATGGGAGACCTCGGCGGGCCCGAACGGCGTCTCGGTCGCCTCCCCGAGCGGGGCGGCGACGGCGAAGCCGTGGTTGTGCGCGGTGACCTCGACCCGGCCGGTGGACAGGTCCTTGACCGGCTGGTTGATGCCGCGGTGCCCGTACTTGAGCTTGTAGGTGTCGAAGCCCAGCGCCCGGCCGAAGATCTGGTTGCCCAGGCAGATCCCGAAGAGCGGGGTGCCGCGCTCCAGCACGCCCCGCATCAGGCCGACCGGGTGGTCGGCGGTGCCCGGGTCCCCCGGGCCGTTGGAGAAGAACACGCCGTCCGGCTCGGTGGCGTAGACGTCCGCCAGCTCGGCGGTGGCCGGCAGCACGTGCACCTCGATGCCGCGCTCGGCCATCCGCCGCGGGGTCATGCCCTTGATGCCCAGGTCGACGGCGGCGACCGTGAACCGCTTGGTGCCCTCGGCCGGCACCACGTAGGGCTGCTCGGTGGCCACCTCGTCGAAGAGGTGCGCGCCGACCATCTCCGGGGCCGAGCGGACCCGGGCCAGCCGGGCCTCGGGGGCGTCGGCGAGGGCGTCGCCGGAGAAGACGCCGCACCGCATGGCGCCCCGCTCGCGCAGGTGCCGGGTGAGCGCCCGGGTGTCCACGCCCTGGATGCCGACCACGCCCTGGGCGGCCAGCTCCTCGTCGAGGCCGCGCCGGGAGCGCCAGTTGGACGGGGTGCGGGCCGGGTCGCGGACCACGTAGCCGGCGACCCAGATCCGGCGGGACTCCGGGTCCTCGTCGTTGACGCCGGTGTTGCCGACGTGCGGCGCGGTCATCACCACGATCTGCCGGTGGTACGACGGGTCGGTGAGGGTCTCCTGGTAGCCGGTCATGCCGGTGGAGAAGACGGCCTCGCCGTGGGTCTCACCGACCGCGCCGTAGGCGTGGCCGGTGAAGACGCGACCGTCCTCCAGGACGAGTTCGGCGGGTACCCGTCCGCCGGGCCGGGTGGTGGCGTTCATCGTGCGCCCTCCGGTTCGGGTTGCTGCGAGGGCCGGACGGCGTCGGCCGGCTGTGCGGGCTGGTGGTGGCCGAGGGCGGCCACCCAGGCGGTGTGGTCGGCGGCGCGGTCGGAGCGGAAGCCGGAGTCCAGGACCCGGTCGCCCAGTCGCCAGGTGATCACCAGCAGGCCGCCCTCGGTGAGGACCTTGCCGGCGATCCCCTTGTCCAGCCGGGCGCCCACCAGGTGCTCGGCCGGGATCAGGAAGTCCCCGGCGCCGGGCCTGACCACCCGCACGCCGGCTTCGGTGAGGCTGACCTCGGCGCGGCTGCGGACCCCGAGGCCGTGCGCCACGACCCGGTCCAGCCAGCGGCCCTCGTCGGTCGAGCCGTGGTAGCGGCCGGCGAAGGCCAGCCGGGCCGGCCCACCGTCGTCGGCGGGCAGCGGCTCGGGGGCCGGCAGGTCGCCCTGGAGCGTGGCCTGCCACTTCCAGCCCTGCCGCATCAGCCAGTAGACGAGGACGACCAGCAGCAGCAGGCCGACCGTCCAGCCGATCCGCTCGGCCCAGTCGGTGACCTCCTGGGAGCGGCGCTCCACGTCCTCGGCGAGCGTGGTCAGCAGGGGGGGTGTCATACCAGGGCTCCGTTCCGCAGCGTGGCCCGGCCGCGCAGCCAGGTGTCGGTGACCCGGCCGGGCAGTTCGAGGCCACGGTAGGGGGTGTTGCGGCTGCGGGAGACGAATCCGGCCGGGTCGACGGGGGCGCGGTGCGCCGGGTCCACCAGGGTGAGGTTGGCCGGCTCGCCCGGGGCGACCGGCCGGCCGTGCCCGGCCAGCCGGCCGATGGCCGCCGGGCGGGCGGACATCCGGTCGGCGACCTGCGACCAGTCCAGCAGGCCGGTGTCCACCATGGTGTGCTGCACGACCGACAGCGCGGTCTCCAGGCCGACCATCCCCATGGCGGCCGCGCCCCACTCGCAGTCCTTGTCCTCACGCGGGTGCGGGGCGTGATCGGTGGCCACACAGTCGATGGTGCCGTCCGCCAGCGCCTCACGCAGCGCGAGCACGTCCTGCTCGGTGCGGAGCGGCGGGTTGACCTTGTAGACCGGGTCGTAGGAGCGCACCAGCTCGTCGGTGAGCAGCAGGTGGTGCGGGGTGACCTCGGCGGTGACCCGCCAGCCCTTGGACTTGGCCCAGCGGACCAGCTCGACCGAGCCCGCGGTGCTCAGGTGGCAGATGTGCACCCGGGAGCCGACGTGCGCGGCCAGCAGCACGTCCCGGGCGATGATCGACTCCTCGGCGACCGCCGGCCAGCCGGCCAGCCCCAGCTCGGCGGAGACCACGCCCTCGTTCATCTGGGCGCCCTCGGTCAGCCTGGGCTCCTGGGCGTGCTGGGCGATCACCCCGTCGAAGGCCTTCACGTACTCCAGGGCGCGGCGCATGATCACCGCGTCGTCCACGCACTTGCCGTCGTCGGAGAAGACCACCACGCCGGCCGCCGACTCGTGCATCGCGCCCAGCTCGGCGAGCTGCCGGCCGCCGAGCCCGACGGTGACGGCGCCGACCGGCTGCACGTCGCAGTAGCCGGAGGCCAGGCCGAGCCGCCAGACCTGCTCGACCACGCCGGCGGTGTCGGCCACCGGGAAGGTGTTGGCCATGGCGTGCACGGCGGTGAAGCCGCCGGCCGCCGCGGCCCTGGTGCCGGTGAGGACCGTCTCGGAGTCCTCCCGGCCCGGCTCCCGCAGGTGGGTGTGGAGGTCCACCAGGCCGGGCAGCAGCACCCGGCCGTCCGCCTCCACAACGGTGGCGCCGGCGGCGGTCAGGCCGGGGCCGACCTCGGCGATCCGCTCGCCGTCGACCAGCACGTCGGTGGGGGTACCGCCGAGCAGCCGGGCGCCTCGGATCAGGGTCGGCTTGGTCTCGCTCATGCTCGGGTTCCTCGGGTCTCGTCGGCGCCTGGGCCGGGGGTGGTCGGTTCGGTCTCGGCCGGGGCGGGCTGGCCGGCGCCGCCCAGCAGCAGGTAGAGCACGGCCATCCGCACGCTGACCCCGGCCGAGACCTGCTCGACCGCGGTGCAGCGGGGGGAGTCGGCGACGTCGGCGGTGATCTCCATGCCGCGGTTCATCGGGCCCGGGTGCATCACCACCGCGTGCTCCGGCATCCGCGCCATCCGGTCCCCGTCGAGGCCGTAGCGGCGGGCGTACTCACGCTCGGTGGGGAAGTAGGCGGCGTTCATCCGCTCCCGCTGCACCCGGAGCATCATCACCGCGTCGGAGCCGGCGAGCACCCGGTCCAGGTCGTAGGAGACCGCGCAGGGCCAGCTCTCGACGCCGACCGGCAGCAGGGTGGGCGGGGCCACCACGGTGACCTCGGCACCCAGCGTGGTCAGCAGCCGCACGTTGGAGCGGGCCACCCGGCTGTGCAGGATGTCGCCGACGATGGTGACCCGGCGGCCGGCCAGGTCGGCGCCGAGCCGGCCGTCGGCCAGCCGGCGGCGCAGCGCGAACGCGTCCAGCAGCGCCTGCGTCGGGTGCTCGTGGGTGCCGTCGCCGGCGTTGACCACGTGCCCGCCGATCCAGCCGGAGGTGGCCAGCCGGTGCGGGGCGCCCGAGTCGTGGTGGCGGATGACCACGGCGTCGGCGCCCATCGCCTCCAGGGTGAGCGCGGTGTCCTTGAGGGACTCGCCCTTGGAGACCGACGAGCCCTTGGCGGAGAAGTTGATCACGTCGGCGGAGAGCCGCTTGGCCGCCGCCTCGAAGGAGATCCGGGTCCTGGTGGAGTCCTCGAAGAAGAGGTTGACCACGGTGCGACCGCGCAGCGTGGGGAGTTTCTTGATCGGCCGGCCGGCGACGCGGGACAGTTCCTCGGCGGTGTCGAGGATCAGCACGGCGTCGTCACGGGTGAGGTCGGCGGCCGAGATGAGGTGGTGCTTCATCCTGAGCCTTCCTGGGGCCCTCCCGAGGCGGGGAGGGGTACCGGTGTGCTGGGGGCGCGCCGAGGCGGCGCGCGTGCGCGCTTACGCGCCCTGGTCGGGCGCGCGCGTGCCGAGCAGCACGCCGTCGCGGCCGTCCTCCTCGGTGAGCCGGACCTTGACGGTCTCCCGCAGCGAGGTGGGGATGTTCTTGCCGACGTAGTCGGCGCGGATCGGCAGCTCCCGGTGCCCCCGGTCGACCAGCACCGCCAGCTGCACCGCGCGCGGGCGGCCGATGTCGCCCAGCGCGTCCAGCGCGGCCCTGATGGTGCGGCCGGAGAAGAGCACGTCGTCCACCAGGACGACCAGCCGGCCGTCGACGCCGGCCTCCGGGATCTCCGTGCGACCCAGCGCGCGCGCCGGGCGCAGCCGCAGGTCGTCGCGGTACATGGTGATGTCGAGAGAGCCGTGCGGCACCGGGTGGCCGGTCACCTCACGGAGCCGCTCGGCCAGCCGGCGGGCCAGGAAGACCCCCCTGGTCGGGATGCCGAGGAGCACCACGTCGTCGGCGCCCTTGGCGCGCTCGACGATCTCGTGGGCGATGCGGGTCAGCGCCCGCGCGATGTCCGGCGCCTCCAGTACGGAGCGGGCCGGGCCTGGGTCGTCGCTCATGCGATTCAGGACTCCTTCCCCGCCTCACGGGACGGGCCTTAAAGGATGTCGGGTGGAACGAGTCCGACCCTATCAGGGCGTTTCGCACGCTCCGCATCGCCCCTGGTCAGAAAGAACTCCCTGGCCTCGGCTTGACGAGAGATATCACGCTGCGTAACCTCACAGTGAGTTACGAAAAGCCGTCCGGGGAGACACATGTCCAGCGAATACGCCAAACAGCTCGGAGCCAAGCTCCGGGCCATCCGCACCCAGCAGGGTCTGTCGCTCCACGGGGTCGAGGAGAAGTCCCAGGGCCGTTGGAAGGCCGTGGTGGTCGGCTCCTACGAGCGTGGGGACCGTGCCGTCACCGTGCAGCGCCTCGCGGAGCTGGCGGAGTTCTACGGGGTGCCGGTGCAGGAGCTGCTGCCCGGCTCGACGCCGGGAGGCGCCGCCGAGCCGCCGCCGAAGCTCGTTCTGGACCTGGAGCGCCTGGCCAACGTGCCGAGCGACAAGGCCGGCCCGCTCCAGCGGTACACCGCGACCATCCAGAGCCAGCGCGGCGACTACAACGGCAAGGTGCTCTCGATCCGCCAGGACGACCTGCGCACCCTCGCCGTGATCTACGACCAGTCGCCCTCGGTCCTCACCGAGCAGCTGATCAGCTGGGGCGTGCTGGGCGCGGACGCGCGGCGCGCGGTGCAGGTCGACGAGGGCTGAGCACGCGCCGCGGGGCGGAGCCGGTCCCCGTCAGGAGATCCGGCCCCGCCCCGCGGCACCCCAGCGCCTCAGCGGCGCAGGGTGGGCTTGAGGTCCTTCAGCCGTCCGAGCAGCCCGTTGACGAAGCCGGGGGACTCCTCCGTGGAGAACTCCCGCGCCAGCTGGACGGCCTCGTCCAGCACCACGGCGTCCGGCGTCTCGTCCTCCCAGATCAGCTCGAAGGCGCACAGCCGCAGGATGTTCCGGTCCACGACCGGCATCCGGTCCAGCGGCCAGCCCACGGTGTACTGGGCGAGCAGCTCGTCGATCCGCTCGGCCCGCTCCGCGTAGCCCTCCACCAACCGCCGGCTGAACTCGCTGACCGGAGGCTGCCGCTCGTCGGTGGTCGCCAGCCGCGCCCAGTCGGCGAGCACGTCGGTCGGCGAGGCCGCGCGCTGGTCGGCCTCGAAGAGGATCTGAAGGGCTCGTTTGCGCGCTTTGCTGCGGGCAGCCACGGTTAGCTGTTCACCCGGCCAAGGTATTCGCCGGAGCGGGTGTCGACCTTGATCTTCTCACCGGTGGTGATGAAGAGCGGGACGCCGATCTCGTAGCCGGTCTCCAGCCGGGCCGGCTTGGTGCCGCCGGTGGAGCGGTCGCCCTGCACGCCGGGCTCGGTGTACTCGATGACCAGCTCGACGGCGGCCGGCAGCTCCACGAAGAGGGGGTTCTCCTCGTAGATGGCGACCGTGCAGTCCTGGCCCTCCAGCAGGTAGTTGGCCGCCTCGCCCACCGTCTCCGGGGTGATCGGCAGCTGCTCGTAGGTGGAGGTGTCCATGAAGACGAAGTCGGCGCCGTCCTTGTAGGAGAACTGCATCCCCCGTCGGTCCACCGTGGCCGTCTCGACCTTGGTGCCGGCGTTGAACGTCTTGTCCACCACCTTGCCGGAGAGCACATGCTTGAGCTTGGTGCGGACAAAGGCGCCGCCCTTGCCGGGCTTGACGTGCTGGAACTCGACTACGGACCACAGCTGGCCCCCGTCGAGCTTGAGCACCAGGCCGTTCTTGAGGTCGTTCGTGGTGGCCACGGTCGTGGATTCTCCTGAGGCTGCCGCAAGTGGACGGACCGAACAACTCCCGGCCCGTCCCCGCCGGGGCTCTACAGAGCCAGGAGTTCCTTGGTCGTGATGGTGAGTAGCTCGGGCCCGCCGTCCGCCGACGGACGGACGACGAGTGTGTCGTCGATCCGGACCCCGCCCCGGCCTGGGAGATGGACCCCCGGCTCGACGGTGACCGGCACACAAGCGCCCAGTCTACCCATGGCCGTGGGGCCCAACCGAGGGTCCTCCCCCATTTCCAGCCCCACCCCGCACCCGGTGACCGGACCGAGCGCCTTGCCGTGCCCGGCCGCGGTCAGCACCTCACGGGCCGCCCGGTCCACCGCCTGGCACTCCACCCCGGGCGCCAGCGCCTCCCTGGCCGCCCGCTGCGCCGCGAAGACCACGTCGTACAGCTCGATCTGCCAGTCCGCCGGGCTGGTGCCGATGACGAAGGTGCGGCCGATCCGGCAGCGGTAGCCGCGGAACCGCGCGCCCAACCGGACGGTCAGGAAGTCGCCCTCCTCCACCCGCCGGTCGGTGGGCCGGTGCCCGGCCAGCCCCGAGTGGCTGCCGGTGGCCACCGAGGTCGGGAACGCCGGCCCGTCCGCCCCGTGGTCCACCAGCCGCCGCTCCAGCTCCAACGCCAGATGCCGCTCGGTCCGCCCCACCAGGATGGACTCCAGCAGCTCCCCCAACGCCCGGTCGGTGATCTCCCCCGCCGCCCGCAGCGCCGCGATCTCGTCCTCGTCCTTGACCACCCGGCGGCCCTCGACCGCCCGCCCCAGGTCGGTCAGCTCGACCCCGGGCACCGCCGCGAGCAGCGCCCGGTGCCGGGCCACCGTCAGGTCGTGCTCCTCGACGGCGACCTCGCCGGCGCCCTCCTCGACGGCCAGCGCCACCGCGGCCTCCACCGGGTCGGCCTCCCCGTCCAGCGCCACGATCCGGGGCCCGCCCAGCTCGCCGAGCGGCCCGCCGGGGCTCTCCGCCGGGTCCCAGTGGCCCAGCAGCACGTCACCCCCGGCGGCGCGCACCAGCAGCGCTGCCCCGGGCGGCGCCGAGCCGACCAGATAACGGACATTGGCCGGCCTGGCGACCACGGCGGCGCCGTTCCCTGCGGAACAGCGGGCGCGCAACCAGGAACGTCGAGCCGCGTGAACCTCGGACATGCGTCGAGCCTACGCAGCGGCGGCTGGCACGGCCGCCTGAACACGGCCTAACGAGCGGCGGTCACCACGGGGGCGGGCTCTGGAGGCTGCGGGTGACCGCCTCGTCCAGCATCCGGGCGGTGGTGGCGACGTCGTGCCGGGAGTTGTCGATGATCGGCAGCCCCGAGCCGTACCAGCCGGCCATCCGGCCGTGGATGGTGGCCACCTCCTCGTCGGAGAGCCGCCGGGTGCCGCTGCGCTCCGCGTTCCGCTCCAGCACCACGTCCAGGCCCGGCAGCAGCACCACCGGGATCAGGCCGGGGCCGACGTGCCGCTTCCAGCCGCCGAGGCCGACGGCCGGCCGGTCAGGGAAGACCGCGTCGTCCAGGATGCAGGAGATGCCGTTCGCCAGGAAGTTGCGGGCCGCGAAGCCACAGGTCCTGCGGGCCAGCCGGTACTGCGCCTCGGACCGGTCGTCCCAGCCGGTGCGCGGGTCGGCGAAGCCGGACCGCACCCACTCCCGCACGTCGTCCAGGCTGATGTGCGCGGTGGGCACCTGCCGACGGTCGGCCCAGAAGCGGGCGACCGTCGTCTTGCCGGCGCCCGCCGGGCCGATCAGCAGCACCGCGACGCCGGCGTGGTGGACGTCCGGCAGCACCGTGGCCGGGGCCGGCGCCGGCACCGAGTGCCCGGGCGGCAGCCGGAGGTAGCCGGCCGTTCCGCCGTCGAGCGGCACAGCGGGTGGCGTGGGCACTCCACCGGGTTGTTGCATCCGCTCCCCACTCCGTCTTCTCCCCTGCACGACCCGCAGGCTCGTGCACCCGTTCCGGTGTGACACACGGTACCGTTCGCCCGCCGGGCTCCGGGAGCCGGCGGGGTCCCGCTCCTCAGTCGGCCGGCTCCTCGGCCAGCGCGCGCAGCGCCAGCAGATAGGAGCCGATGCCGAAGCCGGCGACCGTGCCGGTGGCGACCTCGGCGACCACCGAGGTGTGCCGGAACTCCTCCCGCCGGTGCGGGTTGGAGATGTGCACCTCGATCAGCGGGGCGGTGCGCTGCGCCGCGGCGTCCCGCATCCCGTAGGAGTAGTGGGTGAACGCGCCCGGGTTGAGCACCACCGGCAGCCGCTCGTCGGCCGCCTCGTGCAGCCAACGGATCAGCTCGCCCTCGTCGTTGGTCTCCCGCACCTCGACCGCCAGGCCCAGCTCGGCGCCCAGCTCGGCGCACCGCGCGACCAAGCCGGCGTAGGAGGTGCTGCCGTAGACGTCGGGCTCACGGGAGCCGAGCCGGCCCAGGTTGGGGCCGTTGAGCACCAGCACCCGGCGGGTCGGCCCGGCCGCCGACCCCGACTCGTCGGCCGTCACTCGGCGACCTCCGCGTGCGCGGCCAGCAGCGCGGCCGGGTCCGGGGCCTCCAGCACCGTCGGCCGGGCCAGCCCGTCCAGCACGATGAACCGCAGCCGGTCGCCGCGGGTCTTCTTGTCCACCCGCATGTTCTCCAGCAGCTTGGGCCACTGGTCCCCCCGGTAGGTCACCGGCAGGCCGACCGACCGCAGCACCGCCCGGTGCCGGTCGGCCGTCGCGTCGTCCAACCGGCCGGCGATCCGGCCCAGTTCGGCCGCGAAGACCATGCCGACCGAGACCGCGGCGCCGTGCCGCCAGCGGTAGCGCTCGTTCCGCTCGATGGCGTGCGCCAGGGTGTGGCCGTAGTTGAGGATCTCCCGCCGGCCCGACTCCCGCAGGTCGTCCGAGACGACCTCGGCCTTCACCCGCACCGAGCGCTCCAGCAGCTCCGCGGTGTGCGGCCCCGCCGGGGTGCGCGCCGCCTCCGGGTCGGACTCGACCAGCTCCAGGATGCGCGGGTCGGCGATGAAGCCGGCCTTGATGACCTCGGCCAGCCCGGAGACGTAGTCGTGGACCGGCAGCGACTCCAGCGCCGCCAGGTCGCAGAGCACCCCGGCCGGCGGGTGGAAGGCGCCCACCAGGTTCTTGCCCTCGGCCGTGTTGATGCCGGTCTTGCCGCCGACCGCCGCGTCCACCATGCCGAGCACCGTGGTGGGCACGGCGATCCAGCGCACCCCGCGCAGCCAGGTGGCCGCGACGAAGCCCGCCAGGTCGGTGGTGGCGCCGCCGCCGACCCCGACGATCACGTCACTCCGTGTGAAGCCCGTCTGGCCCAGCGCCTGCCAGCAGTAGGCGGCCACCTCGATCTGCTTGGCGTCCTCCGCGTTGGGCACCTCGACGGTGATCGCCTGGTACCCCTGGGCGGCCAGGTCCTCGCGGACCGCCTGGCCGGTCTCGGCCAGCGCCTCCGGGTGCAGCACCGCCACCCGCTGGGCGGCGGAACCAATCAACCCCGGCAGCTCGCCCAGCAGTTGACGGCCGATCAGCACGTCGTAGGGCGCGGCGCCGGCGCTGCCGCCGACGGAGACCCGCAGCGGGGGGGTGGGCTCGTGGGTGGGGGTACCGCTCATGCCGGGTGGTGCTCCAATGCGTCGAGAACGGCCGTGGCCACCTCGTCCGGGGTGCGTTCGGCTGTCTGCACCACGGCTCGGGCGACCTCGGTGTACCAGGGGCGGCGCTCGTCCATCAGGGCGCGCCAACGCTGCCTGGGGTTGATGGTCAACAGCGGACGGGGCACGTCCAGGCCCACCCGGCGCACCGCCTCGGCCAGCGCCACGTCGAGAAAGACCACCGGCAGGCCGGTCAGCAGCGCGCGGGTCGCCGGCGTCAGCACCGCGCCGCCGCCCAGCGCCAGCACCCCGTCGTGCTCGGCGACCGCCCGGCGCACCGCCTCGGCCTCCAGCACCCGGAAGTGCGGCTCGCCGTCCTCCAGGAAGATCTCCGGGATGGGCTTGCCGGCGACGGCCGCCACGTCGGCGTCCGTGTCCCGCAGGCCCAGGCCGAGCCGCTCGGCGAGCAGCGCCCCGACGGTCGTCTTGCCGGAGCCGGGCGGGCCGACCAGCACCACGGCCGGGCCGGTCACCGGATCTCCAGGGCGTCCAGGTACCCGGTGACGTTCCGCCGGGTCTCGACGACGTTGTCGCCGCCGAACTTCTCCGCCACCGCGTCCGCGAGGACCAGCGCCACCATCGCCTCGGCGACGATCCCGGCGGCCGGCACCGCGCACACGTCGGAACGCTGGTGGTGCGCCGCCGCCGCCTCGCCGGTCGCCACGTCCACCGTGGCCAGCGCCCGCGGCACCGTCGCGATCGGCTTCATCGCGGCCCGCACCCGCAGCGGCTCGCCGGTGGACAGGCCACCCTCGGTGCCCCCGGACCGGCCGGAGGAGCGCCGGATGCCCTCGGGGGTGGCGAGGATCTCGTCGTGCGCCTGCGAGCCCGGCACCCGGGCCAGCTCGAAGCCGTCGCCCAGCTCCACGCCCTTGATCGCCTGGATGCCCATCAGGGCGGCGGCCAGCCGGGCGTCGAGCCGGCGGTCCCAGTGCACGTGCGATCCCAGGCCGACCGGCACGCCGTAGGCGACCACCTCGACCACGCCGCCCAGCGTGTCGCCGTCCTTGTGCGCCTGGTCGACCACCTCGACCATCGCGCGGCTGGCCTCCGGGTCCAGGCAGCGGACCGGGTCCGCGTCCAGCGCGGCCACGTCGGCCGGGAGCGGCAGCTTGCCGGCCGGCGCCTTGGCGCCGCCCAGCTCCACCACGTGCGAGACCAGCTCGATGCCGGCGGTCTCCTTCAGGTAGGAGCGGGCCACCGCGCCCAGCGCCACCCGGGCCGCGGTCTCCCGCGCGGAGGCGCGCTCCAGGATCGGGCGGGCGTCGGCCACGCCGTACTTCTGCATCCCGGCCAGGTCCGCGTGGCCGGGACGGGGACGGGTCAGCGGCGCGTTGCGGGCCAGCTCGGCCAGCTCGGCCGGGTCCACCGGGTCGGCGGCCATCACCTTCTCCCACTTCGGCCACTCGGTGTTGCCGACCATGACGGCGACCGGGGACCCCAGGGTCAGGCCGTGCCGCACCCCACCGAGGAAGGTCACCTCGTCCCGCTCGAACTTCATCCGGGCGCCCCGGCCGTAGCCGAGCCGGCGCCGGGCCAGCGCGTCGGCGACCAGGTCGGTGGTGACCGGCACCCCCGCGGGCAGCCCTTCCAACGTCGCGACCAGTGCGGGGCCGTGTGACTCCCCCGCCGTCAGCCAGCGCAGCCTGCTCAACGGTGCTCCTCGGATGTTCGACCCAGCGGTGTCTCCCCCGATCTTGCCACGTTCGGCCCAAGGACCGGGCGGCCGTCTGCCTCGCGAGACGCGCCGCCGCGCGGCGCGTCTCGCGGCGGCGCGGCGCCGCCGTGCCAGCGGTCCCGCGGCTAGTGGTCGGCGGGTCGGTCCCTGAGGGCCGCCTCGCCGGCGGCGCGCATGGCCGGGAGGGGGGCCGGAACCAGGCCCGTCATCAGTTCGACCTGGCAGACGGCCTGGTGCACCAGCAGGTCGAGGCCGCCGACCAGGCGTCCGCCGGCAGCCGACCAGGCGGCGGCCAGGGCGGTGGGCCACGGCTCGTAGAGCACGTCGAAGAGCACCCCGGGGTCCGCCGGCACCGCGGCCGCCAGCGCGTCGGTGGCGCCCGCCGGGGTGGTGGCCACCACCAGGGGGGCGCGCAGCGCCTCGGCGGCCGCCGCCCAGGGCGCGGTCACCACGCGTACACCCAGCCGCTCACCCCAGGAGCGCATCTCCGCGGCGCGCGCCTCGCTGCGCACACAGACGGTGACCTCCTCGGCGCCCAGCCGGCCCAGCGCGGCCAGCGCGGACGAGGCGGTGGCGCCGGCGCCGAGCACCGTCGCCCGCCGCACCTCCGTCACCCCGCGCTCGGCGAGCGCGGCGACCAGGCCGGGGATGTCGGTGTTCTCACCCAGCGCGCGGCCGTCGTCGGTGAAGACCACCGTGTTGACCGCGGAGACCGAGGCGGCGGTGTCGCTGATCTCGTCCAACAGCGGGAGCACCGCCCGCTTCAGCGGCATGGTGAGCGAGAGGCCCGCCCACTCCGGACCCAACGAGCCCAGGAACGGGGCCAGTTCGGCCTCGCCGATCTCGAACCGGCGGTAGCTCCAGTCGGTCAGGCCGAGTGCCTGGTAGGCGGCCAGGTGCAGCGCCGGGGAGAGCGAGTGGGCGATCGGGGAGCCGAGCACGGCGGCCCGCCGCCCGCCGGTGATGGGCGCGGTCATTCGCCGCTCTCCTCACGGTTCCTGGCCTGGACCTCGTTGAAGTCCTGGACGTTGCGCTCGTGTTCCTCGTCGTCGGCGGTGAACCGGGTGTCGCCCTGCTCGACGGTGACGAAGAACAGCCAGTCGCCCTCGGTGGGGTTGAGCGCGGCCTCCAGCGCCTGGTGCCCGGGGTTGTTGATCGGGCCGGGCGGCAGACCGTACTCCTGGTAGGTGTTGTACGGGGAGTCCAGCTCGGTGTCACCGAAGCTGACGTCCAACGTGGAGCGGCCCATGGCGTAGTTGATGGTGGAGTCGAACTGGAGCCGCATGTCGATCGCCAGCCGGTTGTGGACCACCCGGGAGACCTTGCCGAACTCCTCGTCGGCCTGCGCCTCCGCCTCGATCAGCGAGGCGATGATGATCATCTCCCGCGGGCTGTGGCCGAGTTGGCTGGCGGCCGTCTCCAGGCTGATGCCCTCGAACTCGGCCTCGGCCCGGTCCACCATCTCGGCCAGCAGGTCCTCGGGGGCGGTCTCGCCGCCCACGTCGTAGCGGGCCGGGAAGAGGAAGCCCTCCGGATCGCCCTCGGCCCAGTCCGGCAGGCCCAGGTCGGCGGTCTCGGCGACCTCCTCGGTGGTGCCCTCCGCCAGTTCGAGCCGCTCGTCGATCATCGCGTAGATCTCGGTGGCCCGTCTGCCCTCCGGGATGGTCAGCACGTTGAGTGCCTCCGGGTCGGTGAGCGCGGCAAGGGCCGCCTCGGCCGACATCTGGAGGCGCAGCGTGTAGACGCCGGGCTGGATCGGGGTGTCGCCAGCGGCGTCCACGAAGGCGTCGTGGCTCCTGACCACGTCGGCCGCCTTCAGGATGTTGCCCATCTGGGAGGTCGTGGCGCCGGCCGGGATCTCGACCTGGACCTCGCCCTGGCCCTCGCCCGCGTAGTCCGGCGCCGGGCCGAACCGGTCCTGGTAGAACTGGTAGCCGTACCAGCCGACGCCGCCGATCCCGCCGACCACCACGGCGACCAGCAACAGGCAGCCGCAGCCCCGGCGTTTGCCGGAGCGGTCGCGCCGGCCGCCGCCGTCGTCGTCCCCGTCGGCCTCGTCCTCGTCGTCCGCGCGGCGCCGGAAGAAGTCGGACTCGCCCTGGTCGGGGCCCGGGTCCCAGCCGGTGTCCGGGTCCGGCCCCTCGGGCGGCTCACCGGATCTGGCGCGCGGCACCTCGACGGCCGGCATCGCCTGGGTGGCGCCCTGCGGCTGGTCGGGGGCGGGGCGCCGCTGGCCGGGCGGGGAGTGGTCCTGCTGGGCGGTGCCATGGTCGTAGGCGCTGGCCGGCTGGGCGCCGGTGTCGTAGCCGGGCGACGCGTAGCCGCCGGTGTCGTAGCCGCCCTGCTGGTAGGAGCCGGTGTCGTAGCCGCCGGTCTGGTAGCCACCGGTCTGGTACGAGCCGGTGTCGTAGCCACCGGCGTCGTAGCCGCCGGTCTGGTAGGCGCCCGAGCCGTGCCCGCCGCCGCCGTAACCGTTCTCCCCGCCGTAGCCGCCCTCGGGGTAGCCGGCGCCGCCGGTGGGCTGGCCGCCGTAGGACTGCCCGGCGTAGCCGGCGCCCTCGGGGTAGCCGCCCTGCTGGTAGCCCTGCCCCTGGGAGTGGTCCGGGTGCTGCCCCTGGTGCTGCTGGGCGCCGTCCCAACCGCCCTGCCCGCCCTGGTAACCGGACCCCTGGTAACCGCCCCCCTGGTGGTGGGGGTCCTGGTAGTTCGGGTCCTGGTAGGCCTGGCCCTGGTAGCCGCCGGGGTAACCGCCCTGCTGGCCCCCCGGCTGCTGACCGCCGTACGCGTCGAAGTCACCGGAACCGCCGGGCGGCTGGTGCTGTCCGTGGGGGTCGTATCCCTCGGGCCAGCTGCGCTCGCCGTGGCGCGGGTCTTCCGGGTACCACGGTTCGGAGCCGGAGCCCCGGCCGTAATCAGTCATCGATCCCCTTGTGCAGCAGGTGGCAGCCTCATACCCCCCATGCAGCAACTGCCGTGTCGCGCGGAACGTTACCGTATCGCGATCAGACAACCACTTCGACGCTCTGCCCCGGCGGGCGGCCCGAGCCGCGTTCCGTGTCCAGCGCTGCCTGCAGGATCACCACGGCCGCGGCCTGGTCGATCCTGGAACGGCCCTTCTTCGCCGAGACGCCGGCCGCCCGCATGTCCCGGGTCGCGGCCACCGTGGACATCCGCTCGTCCACCAGCCGCACCGGCACCGGCGCCAGTTGACGGGCCAGCTCGGCGGCGAACGCCCGTACCCGGGTCGCCGCCGGGCCCTCCCGACCGTTCAACGAACGGGGGAGCCCGACGACGACCTCGATCGGCTCGTACTCGGCGACCAGCGCGGCCAGCCGCCGCCTGGCGACCGGCAGATCGCGCCCGGGGACGGTCTCCACCGGGGTCGCCAGCAGCCCGTCGGGGTCGCAGGAGGCGACCCCGATCCGGGCGTCCCCGACATCGACCGCCAGCCGCCTGCCGCGCCGCATCAGGCGGCGCCCGCGACCTGGCGCTCCACGGCGGCCAGCGCCTCGTCGATGGACTCCGGGTGCTGCCCGCCGCCCTGCGCCACGTCCGGCTTGCCGCCACCGCCGCCGCCCAGCGCCTTGGCGGCCACCCGCACCAGGTCACCGGCCTTCAACCCGCGTTCCCTGGCGGACTCGTTGGTGGCCACCACGGTCAGCGGGCGCCCGCCCGCCACCGTGAAGAGCGCGACCACGGCCGGGCGGTCGCCGGCGAGCCGGCCCCGCACGTCCAGCACCAGGCGCCGCAGGTCGTCCGCCGAGGTGCCGTCCGGCACCCGGCCGCTGGCCAGCGCCACCCCGCGCACGTCCCGGGCCCCACCGGCCAGCCCGGCGGCGGCCTGGAGCACCTTCTCGGCGCGGAACCGCTCGATCTCCTTCTCCGCGTCCTTCAGCCGGCCCAGCATCCCGGAGATCCGCTCGGGCAGCTCCTCCGGCCGGCCCTTGACCAGCTCGGTCAGCTGGGCGACCACCGTGTGCTCACGGGCCAGGAAGCGGTAGGCGTCGACGCCGACCAGCGCCTCGACCCGGCGCACCCCGGAGCCGATGGACGACTCCCCCAGCAGCTTGACCAGGCCCAGCTGGGCGGTGTTGTGGACGTGGGTGCCGCCGCACAGCTCCTTGGAGTAGTCCCCGATGGTGACCACCCGGACCCGGTCGCCGTACTTCTCACCGAACTCGGCGATGGCGCCCTGCTTCCTCGCCTCGTCCATCGACATCACCTCGGCGGTGACGTCGAGTTCGCGGCTGAGCACCTCGTTGATCTTCTGCTCGACGTCGGCGAGCACGCTGCCCGGCACGGCGGCCGGCGAGCCGAAGTCGAAGCGGAAGCGGCCCGGCGCGTTCTCCGAGCCGGCCTGGGCGGCGGTCGGGCCGAGCGCGTCGCGCAGCGCCTGGTGGGTGAGGTGGGTGGCGCTGTGCGCGCGGGCGATGGCGCGCCGCCGCCGCACGTCGATCTCGGTCTCCACCGCGGCGCCCACCGACACCTCGCCGACCAGCACCACGCCCTTGTGCGAGATCACCCCGGGCACCGGCTGCTGGACGTCCCGCACCTCGACCACGGCGCCGGCGTCGGTCCTGATCCGCCCGGTGTCGGCGAGCTGGCCGCCGCCCTCGGCGTAGAACGGGGTGCGGCTGAGCACGATCTCGACCTCGTCGCCCTCCACCGCGACCGGCGCGCTGGCCGCGTTCACCAGCAGGCCGACCACCGTGGACTCGCCGACGGTGCTGGTGTAGCCGATGAACTCGGAGGGGCCGGCGGCGTCGGCGAACTCGCGGTAGGCGGTGAGGTCGGCGTGGCCCTGCTTCTTGGCCCTGGCGTCGGCCTTGGCCCGCTCCCGCTGCTCCTTCATCAGCCGGCGGAAGCCGGCCTCGTCGACGCTCAGGCCCTGCTCGGCGGCCATCTCCAGGGTGAGATCGATCGGGAAGCCCCAGGTGTCGTGGAGCAGGAAGGCCTGCTCACCGGGGAGCACCCCGCCGCCGGCGGCCTTGGTCTCGGTGACCGCGGAGTCCAGGATGTTGGTGCCGGCCTTGAGGGTCTTGAGGAACGCGGCCTCCTCGGCCAGCGCCACCGTCTCGATCCGGCCCCGGTCGGTGCGCAGCTCCGGGTACTGCTCGCCCATGATGCCGATCACGGTGTCGACCAGCTCGCCGACCACCGGGCCCGTCGCGCCCAGCAGCCGCATGTTGCGGATGGCGCGGCGCATGATCCGGCGCAGCACGTAGCCGCGGCCCTCGTTGCCCGGGGTGACGCCGTCGCCGATCAGCATCACGGAGGTGCGCATGTGGTCGGCGACCACCCGCAGCGCCACGTCGCTCTCGTCGGCGGCGCCGTAGCTGACGTCGGTGAGGGCGGCGGCCTTGTCGATGACCACCCGGAGGGTGTCGGTCTCGAACATGTTGTGGACGTCCTGGAGGACCATCGACAGGCGCTCCAGGCCGAGCCCGGTGTCGATGTTCTGCGAGGGCAGGTCCCCGACGATCGGGTAGTCCTTGCCCTGGCCGGCGCCCCGCTCGTACTGCATGAACACCAGGTTCCACAGCTCGACGTAGCGCTCGTCGTTGACCTCGGGGCCGCCCTCGACGCCGAAGGCCGGGCCGCGGTCGTAGTTGATCTCCGAACACGGGCCGCACGGGCCGGGCACGCCCATGTCCCAGAAGTTGGGGCCCTTGCCCAGGCGCTGCACCCGCTCGGCGGGGAGGCCGACCTGCTCGGTCCAGATCCGGTAGGCCTCGTCGTCCTCCTCGTAGACGGTGATCCACAGCCGCTCCGGGTCCAGCCCGTAGCCGCCCTCGTCCTGGGAGGTGGTCATCAGCTCCCAGGCCAGGGTGATGGCCCGCTCCTTGAAGTAGTCCCCGAAGGAGAAGTTGCCGCACATCTGGAAGAACGTGCCGTGCCTGGTGGTCTTCCCGACCTCTTCGATGTCGGGGGTGCGCACGCACTTCTGGACGCTGACGGCGCGCTGGTAGGGCGGGGTGGCCTGGCCGAGGAAGTACGGCTTGAACGGCACCATGCCGGCCGGGACCAGCAACAGCGTCGGGTCGTCCGCGATCAGCGACGCCGAGGGCACCACGGCGTGGCCACGCTCCTCGAAGAAGCTCAGCCAGCGGCGGCGGATTTCAGCCGACTCCATCAGTGGTCCTCTTTTCCGGTCGATCGGGGCAGGGGTGCGGTGCGGTCGGAACGTTCGGTGGCGTCGGCCAGGGCCGGCTCGGCCGGCGTGGCCGGTTGGGCGGGTCGGGCCGGGGGCAGCGGGCGGCGGGGCGCGGCGGCGCGCACCACGCGCCCGGGCGGCGGGGCCGCCGACAGGCCGAGCGCGTCGTGCAGTTGGTCCTCCCGCTCGGCCATCCCGGAGCGCACGTCGACGGCGAACTCGCGGAGCCGGTGGCCGGTGGTCACCGCCCGGTCGGCGGCACGACCGGCGAGGCTCTCCGGGGTCAGCCGGCGCAGCTGGCGCTGGACCTTGGTGGTGGCCCAGACGCCCGCGACGGCGCCGGTGGTGAACCACAGGGCTCGGCGGATCATCGGCGATCGGTCCTTCCTCGGCGACGGCGGGGCCCGGGCACCACCCGGGGCGGTGGGGCGGGGGGCTCGGCGCGGCCACCCCGGCGGGCGAGCGCGCGGCGCACGCCGTAGCCGAAGGCCGCCACCTTCACCAGCGGGCCACCGAAGGTGCTGGCGACGGTGGTGGAGAGCGCGGAGGCGTTGGCGGTCACGTCCTGGACGTCCGAGGTGATGCTCTCCACCCGGTCCAGTTGGGACTGGGCGCTGCGCACCGTCTGGGACGCCTCGCCCAGCAGCGGCACCACCTGCTCGGTGACCGAGGTGACCAGCTCCGTCGCCGCCTGGAGCGTCCGGGCCAGCCGGTACAGCGCCACGGCGAGGAAGGAGACCAGGATCGCCCAGAAGACGGCCACCAGCAGGCCGGCCACTTCGCCACCGGACACGAACGCACCGCTTCCCTCGGATGGGTAGTTTCGCCGTCACGGGATCGACGGCCGGCCGGCCTCGACCAGCCGGGACGGCGCCTCCCACCCCGCGCTACGGCAGGTCCCGACCTTATCGCGCTCCCGGCGCGGGCTCGTACCGCATTCCTCCGCGTCTGCCAAGAGGGACCCGTGACAATTGTACGTTCTGCTTACCTAAGCGTACGCTGCGTGTCTTATGCGAGGCTTTCAGGGGTCCGAGCCTCCGGCTCGGAAGACGGCCCGGGGGACCCAGCCGGGCGGGTGCCGCGCCGGCAACCTTCCCACGGAGCTGACCAGGTTCATCGGTCGCAGCGCCGAAGTCAGCGCGCTCACCTCGGCGTTGACCGAGGAGCGGCTGGTCACCGTCACCGGGGTGGGCGGCGTGGGGAAGTCCCGCTGCGCGCTGCAGGCGGCACGCCTGTTGAAGGAACGCTTCTGCGACGGGGTCTGGCTGGTCGAGCTGGCCGGCCTGCGGGACCCGGAGTTGCTGGAGCACGCGGTGGTCGAGGCGCTGGAGGTGACCGACCAGTCCGGCCGGCCACCGGTCACGGTGCTCCTCGAACAGCTCGCCGGGCGCCGGACGTTGCTGGTGCTGGACGGGGTCGAGCACCTGGTGGAGCCGACCGCCGCGCTGGTGCACGAGCTGCTCCGCCGGCTGCCCGGACTGCGGGTGCTGGCCACCGGCCGGCGGCCGTTGGGCATCGTCGGCGAGCGGCTCTACCCGCTGGCCCCGATGACCGCGCCAGGACCGGCCAGCCACGAGCCGGCGCTGGCGCCGCTCGGCGAGGCCGCCTGGCTCTTCGCCGACCGGGCCGCCGCCGTGCTGCCCGGCTTCACCATCACCCAGGAGAACCGCCGGGTGGTCGCCGAGCTGTGCCACCGGCTGGACGGCATCCCGCTGGCCCTCGAACTGGCCGCCGGCCGGCTGCGCACCCTCTCCCTGGAGCAGACCCTGCAACGGCTGGACGACCGGTTCCGGCTGCTGGTCGGCGGCGGGGCCGGCGCGCCGCCGCAACACCAGACGCTGCGCACCGCGATGGGCTGGAGCCACGAGCTGTGCACCGCGCAGCAGCGGCTGCTGTGGGCCCGACTGTCGGTCTTCGCCGGCCACTTCGACCTGGAGGCGGCCGAGTACGTCTGCTCGGGCCCCGACCTGTCGGCCGACGAGGTGCTGGACGTGCTGACCGAGCTGGTGGCGCAGTCCGTGGTCAGCCGGGAGGAGGCGGCCTCCGGCGTGCGGTACCGGATACTCGACACCGTCCGGGCCTACGGCGCCGACTGGCTGGCCGCCACCGGGGACACCGACCGGCTTCGGCGACGGCACCGCGACTGGTGCACCGGCCTGGTCACCTGGTGCGAGCTGGAGTGGTTCAGCCCGCGGCAGTTCGAGGTGGCCCGCCGGGTGCACGACGAACTGCCCAACCTGCGGGCCGCGTTCGAGTACGCGCTGGAGGAGGACGAGGACGCCAGGTTCGGCCTCTACCTGGCGGCCACGCTGTGGTTCTGCTGGGTGGCCTGCGGCCGGCTCGCGGAGGGGCGGCACTGGCTGGACCGGGCGCTGGCGCTGGGCACCGACCACGAGGACACCCGGCTGCGGGCCCTGTGGGCGATGGGCTACGTCGCGGTCCTGCAGGGCGACACGGTGGCGGCGCTGACCGCGCTGCACGAGTGCCGGCAGGCCGCCGAGCGCACCGGGAACGCCCGGGCGGTCGCCTACTCGCTGCACCACAGCGGGTGCCTGGCGCTGATCAACGACGAGACGGACCAGGCCGAGGAGCTGCTGCGGGCCTCCCTCGACCGGTACGAGGAGATCGGCGAGCTCAACAGCAACGTGCTGATGGGGCGCGTGGAGCTGGCGATGGCGCTGGCCTTCAAGGGCGACCTCGACGGGGCCGTCGCGCTCTGCGCCGAGGTGCGGGACGTCTGCGAGGAGCACGGCGAGCAGTGGGCCCGCTCGTACGCGCTGCACGTGCTGGGGTTCGCGGCCTGGAGCGAGGGGGACACCGCCAGGGCCCGGCGCATCCTGGAGGAGTCGCTGCCGGTCAACTACGCGTTCCGGGACCTGGTCGGCACGGTCTTCGCCCTGGAGCTGCTGGCCGGCATCACCGCCAGCGAGGGCGACGCGGCCGAGGCGGCGGTGCTCCAGGGGGCGGCGGCCCGGCTGTGGCGCTCGGTGGGGATGCCGCTCTTCGGCTCCGAGTACTTCAACGACCCGCACAACCGCAGCGCGCTCCAGGTGGTGGAGCGGCTGGGCAAGGCGCGGTTCCGCGAGTGCCTGCGGGAGGGCGAGCGGCTGGACACCGACGCGGCGGTGGCCAGGGCGCTGCGCTCGCGGGGCGGCCCGTCGGCCGCCCCGCACGCCGCGTTGGCTGGTCCACCGCAGCCGCCCTGGGCCGGGCGGGGCGCCGCCCAGGAGTGAGCCGCGCCCCGCGACTCAGCGGGCGTAGTACTCGACGACCAGCTGCTCGTCGCAGATGACCGGGATCTCGGACCGGTTGGGGTTGCGGTCCAGCCGGAACGCCAGCGCCGGCAGGTTGACCTCCAGGTAGCGGGGGGTCTCGCCGTCGCCGGCGTAGCCACCCTCGCGGGCCACCTGGAACGGGTACTTGTCCCGGCTGCGCTCGCGGACGCTGATCACGTCGTCCGGGGTGACCCGGAACGAGGGCTTGTCGACCTTGCGGCCGTTGACCGCGATGTGGCCGTGCACCACCATCTGGCGGGCCTGGTAGATGGTGCGCGCGAGACCGGAGCGCAGCACCAGGGCGTCCAGGCGACGCTCCAGCTCGATGATCAGCGCCTCGCCGGCCTTGCCGGTGACCTTCTTGGCGCGGTCGTAGGCCCGCACCATCTGGCGCTCGCTGATGTCGTACTGGGCGCGCAGTCGCTGCTTCTCCAGGAGGCGGACCTTGTAGTCACTGGTCTGCTTGCGGCCACGCCCGTGCTCACCCGGAGGATAGGGGCGCTTCTCGAAGTACTTGACCGCCTTCGGGGTGAGCGCGATGCCGAGTGCCCTCGACTTCTTGACCTTGGGACGCGACTGGTTCACGTTGAACGGACCTCCGTAGTAAGTTAGGTGAGCCTTACCTTAGCTGAGGAGCGCGCATGATTCGACCTGGGAGCCCCCTGCCCGACACCGAGAACCGGAGCCGGGAGGCGGGCCAGCCGCGTCCCACGGAGGAAGCCCAACAGCCTACGGCCGCCGAGCGGGTGCGCACCCTGGTGGAGTCGAACGCCTCGGCCACGCTCACCATTCCGGGAACCGAGCGGGATACCTTCGACAACCCCGTCCCCAGTGTGCCGGAAGCCCGAGCGGTCACCCCACGCGGGGATGTCCTTCTGCTGGTGCCCGCGGACTCGTTGGCTGGGCGTACAGCGGCCCACGCCCTGCACGACGAGGTCACCGCGGTGATGGAAATCACAGATGTCGCGCCCGTTTCGGTGCCGCAACGCATCCGTGGCCGCGCCTGGGTGGCCGGCTGGCTGACCGCCGTGCCCGCCGAGGAGAGCGGCGCCTCCCGCCGGCTGCTCGCCAGGGCCCACCCGGCCGGCCCGACGCCGGGCCCGGGCTGGACCCTGCTGCGGCTGGAGGTCGGCGAGGCGTACACCGACGACCTGTGGGGCGAGGCGCACGTCGAGCCGGACGAGTTCGCCACCGCCGAGGCCGACCCGCTGGCCCGGCACGAGGCCGAGCTGCTGCAACACCTGGCCGCCAGCCACCAGGAGCAACTCCGCTCGCTGTGCCGGCTGATGGCCGGTGAGCTGGGCGACTGCGAGCAGCCGGAGCGGATCGCGCCGCTCGGCCTGGACCGCTTCGGCCTGCGGCTGCGCTGCCGCACCGCCGCCTCCTGCTTCGACGCCCGCTTCGACTTCCCCGAGCCGGTCCACGACGTCGCCCAACTCCGGCGCGCCATGCGCTGGCTCTTCGAGTCGGCCGCCGAGCACGACTGAGCCGGCCGGCGGCCGGCGCGGGAGCCCCGCCGGCCGGGGCCGGTTCGAACGCCCGGGCCGGCGGCACGCGACCGGGCCGGCCCGGCCTCCTGTTCACCGCCAGCACGCGGCCGGCCCCGGGGTCGGCGCGGCACCGGGCCAGTCGGTGACCGGAGGCCGCCCGCCTCGCGGGCCGCCGAGGCCGGCCGCCCGACCGGCGGGACCGAGCCCGCCTCGCCGTCCGTCGAAGGCCGGCTGGCGGCCCTGAACGGCCGCTGCGCCGACGTCGCGCGTGCCCGCCACGCACGGCGAACCCGCCGTTGACCGGCGCCCCGCGGGGTGGGGCGGGGCGCCGAAGGAACGGGCCAGCCGCGAGGGCCGAGCCACCACGCCGAGGCCCATGGCCCACCCGCGACCCCAACAGGGCCGCCCCGGCCTCGCGTTGACGGCCGGCACGAGGCCGGCCCCGGATGTCGCCGCGACGGCAGGCCGGTCAGTGACCAGTGCCCGCCCGGGCGGGCCGTACCGCACGGGCGTGGACGCCGGTGCCCGGCCGGCCGGTGAGGCTGAGGCCCTGGCCGGCCTTGGCGCCGGGCGTCGGTGCGGCCCCAGGCATGAGAGGGGCACGGACCGGCACCGGCCCCGCGTCAGCCGGGGGCCGGGCGGTCGGTGAGACGTTCGCGGACGCGTTCGAGGACCTCCGCGTAGCGGGCCTCCGCGCCGTGCCGGGTGGGCTGGTAGTACCGCTTGCCGTCCACCGCGTCCGGCGCGTACTGCTGGGCGGCGATGCCGCCCGGCAGGTCGTGCGGGTACTGATAGCCCTCGCCGTGGCCCAGCTTCTGGGCGCCCTTGTAGTGGCTGTCCCGAAGATGGCCGGGGACCGGGCCGGCGAGGCCGGCCCGGACGTCGGCCTGGGCGGCGAAGATCGCCGTCACCGCGGCGTTGGACTTCGGCGCCAGGGCCAGCGCGATGGTGGCGTGGCTCAGGGTGATCGCCGCCTCGGGGAAGCCGATCAGGGCCACCGCCTGCGCGGCGGCCACCGCCGTCGGCAGAGCCGTCGGATCGGCCAGGCCGATGTCCTCGCTGGCCGAGATCATCAGCCGGCGGGCGATGAACCGCGGGTCCTCCCCCGCCTCCACCATCCGCGCCAGGTAGTGCAGCGCGGCGTCCACGTCCGAACCCCTGATGGACTTGATCAACGCGCTCGCCACGTCGTAGTGCTGGTCGCCCTCCCGGTCGTACGCGACGGCCGCCCGGTCGACCGCCGACTCCAGCGTGCTCAGGGAGATCTCCGCCTGCCCCTCGGCCAACGCGGCGCCGGCGCCCGCCTCCAGCGCGGTCAGCGCCCGGCGCGCGTCGCCGCCCGCGATCCGCAACAGGTGCGCCTCCGTCTCCGCCGGGAGCGCCACCGCGCCGCCGAGCCCGCGCTCGTCGGCCACCGCGCGGCGCAGCAGCCCACGCAGATCGTCCTCCGTGAGCGGCTCCAGGGTGAGCAGCAGCGAGCGGGAGAGCAGCGGGGAGATCACCGAGAAGTACGGGTTCTCCGTGGTGGCGGCGATCAGCGTGACCCAGCGGTTCTCCACGGCGGGGAGCAGCGAGTCCTGCTGGGCCTTGCTGAAGCGGTGGATCTCGTCGAGGAAGAGGACCGTCTCCCGGCCGAAGCCCCCGGAGCTGCGGCGGGCGCCGTCGATCACCGCCCGCACCTCCTTCACCCCGGCGGTGATGGCGGACAGCTCGACGAAGCGCTTCTCCGTGGCCCGGCTGACCACATGGGCCAGCGTCGTCTTGCCGGTGCCCGGCGGGCCCCAGAGGATCACCGAGGACGGGCCGGCCGGCCCGCCGGAGCCCTCACCCACCAGGCGGCGCAACGGGGAGCCGGGACCCAGCAGATGACGCTGGCCCAGCACCTCGTCCAGGCCGCGCGGACGCATCCGGACGGCGAGGGGACGGGCGGTCGGGTCCTTCTCGGCGCGCTCCTCGGCGGCGGCCGTGAACAGATCGTGCTCCACAACCCCCGACCCTAAGGCACCCCTCTGACAGCGGGCCGGGGAGCGCCCTCCGCCCGGATCAGGCGGCCGGGCTCAGCTGACCCAGAAGTCCCACCAGCGGGTCAGGACCACCATCCCGATCACGCCGATGTGCAGCGCGGGAAAGAGCCAGTGGAACTCCTCCAGGACGTTCTTCAGGCCGCGCGGGGCGGGCAGGAAGCCGTTGCGGACGTTGTGCAGCGTGGTGTACCAGAACATCAGGATGGTGGCGACCCAGGCCAGGCTGCACCACAGGCAGAGGGCGTTGATGTTGACGAACGACTGGTACTGGAGCCAGGTGCAGAAGACGACGCCGAAGGTCGTGCCGGCCTGGAGCCCGAGCCAGAACCAGCGGCGGTACCTGGCGCCGGCCAGCAGGCCCATGCCGATGGCGATCACCACCGGGTAGGTGGCCATGCCCAGCATCGGGTTGGGGAAGCCGAACGCCTCCGCCTGGTCGCTCTCCATGATGGAACCGCAGGAGATCACCGGGTTGAGGCTGCACGCGGGCGTGAAGTCCGGGTCCTCGAGCAGGTGGAACTTGTCCAGCGTGATGACCCAGGCGGCCAGCAGGCCGGCGAAGCCGGTGATCACCAGGAGCAGGGCGAAGGCACGCCCCGCGCCCACCGGGCCATCCGACTCACCGCCCCGCGGGGAGCCGTCGTCCGCGCGCACCTCGTCCACCGCCGCGTCTGCCGCCGCGTCTGTCGCCATGTCGCCCCATCCACTCCGTCCCGGCCAAGGGTCCACCATTCTGTACCAGTCAACCGGACCCGATGTAAGGCCGCCGTCAAAGTCAACGGTCGATCGCGCCAGTTCAGGGGCGGTACGCCCCGCTACGGACCGAAAGGCGCGGCCGGCGGAAATCCCCTGCGGGGATGACGGGCACGGCCCGAGGTTGACCCGGGCCGGCGCCCGGCGGGCTCAGAGCCCGCGCCGGGGCGTGCCGATCCCGCCGGCCGCCCCGGGATCGGCCGCCAGCTGCCGCAGGAACGGGTTGCCGGCGCGCTCCCGGCCGATGGTGGTCTGCGGGCCGTGCCCGGAGAGCACCACGGTGGGGTCGGCCAGCGGCAGGCAGACCCGGGCCAGCGAGCGCAGGATCTCCGCGGAGTCCCCGCCGGGCAGGTCGGTGCGGCCGATCGAGCCGGCGAAGAGCAGGTCACCGGAGAACAACACGGGCGGCACGTCGGCCAGCTCCGGGGTGTGGAAGGTCACCGAGCCCGGGGTGTGCCCGGGGGCGTGCGCCACCGTGAACTCCAGCCCGGCCAGCGACAGGGTGGCGCCGTCGGTCAGCTCCAGCAGGTCGTCCGGCTCGCCGATGGTCAGCTCGCCCATGAGCTGCTCGCCGATCTGGGCGCCGAGCGCCTTCTCCGGGTCGGCGAGCATGTAGCGGTCCCGCGGGTGGATCCAGGCCGGCACGTCGTGCGCCCCGCAGACCGGGACGACCGAGGCGACATGATCGATGTGGCCGTGGGTGAGAATAACCGCGGTGGGCTTGAGCCGGTGGCGGGCGATGGTCTCCTCGACGCCGGGCGCCGCGCGGTGCCCCGGGTCGATGATCACGCACTCCTCGCCGGCGGCGGGGGCGACCAGGTAGCAGTTGGTCCCCCAGGCGCCGGAGGGGAAGCCTGCGATGAGCACGGGGGCGTCCTTCGCTGGGTCGTCGGGCGGTGGGACGAAGAGCCTACCGGCGGCGGTCCGCGACCGGCGAACCCCGTATACGGTGACGCCACGCACGCGGTGCGCGGGTGCGCCGACGTGTTCTGTCGAAGCGTTGTTGAAGCGTTGCAGTTGCGTTGAAGTGTTCCGTTGAACTGTTCCGGTGGAGCAAAGGAGAGCGCGGTGTCCAGCAAGGAGCGACGGCGCAAGGAACTCGTCCGGGCCAAGGTCGAACGCCAGGCACGGCGGCGGGCCGAGCGGCACCGAAGGCGGCAGCGGGTGCGGATCCTGCTGGCGGTGGCCGCGGTGCTGGTGCTGGCCGGCGGCGGCACGGCCTGGGCACTGTGGCTCAACGACGACGACTCGTCGGACACCGCGGCGGCGTCGACCGACGAGCCGACGGAGGAAGCGCCCGTCGAGGAGCCGGTCGAGGACCCCTGCGCGGCCCCGGCGGAGGGCTCGCCCTCGGGCGACCAGTGGGACGCCGAGCCGGAGTTGACGGTGGACACCGAGACGCCGCAGCTGATGCGGCTCGCCACCACCTGCGGCGACATCGAGCTGACCCTGGACCCGGCGGCCGCCCCGCGCACCGTGAACTCGTTCGCCTTCCTGGCCGGCGAGGGCTACCTGGACCACACCCCCTGCCACCGGCTGACCACCGAGGGTATCTACGTGCTGCAGTGCGGCGATCCGACCGGCACCGGTCAGGGTGGCCCCGGCTACCAGCTGCCGGACGAGAACCTGGACGCCCCCGAGGTCGCCGAGGGCGTCTACCCGGCGGGCACGGTGGCGATGGCCAACAGCGGTCCCGACACCGGCGGCAGCCAGTTCTTCCTGGTTTACCAGGACAGTCAACTGCCCGCCGACTACACGCCGTTCGGGCAGATCACCGCCGGGTTCGACGTGTTGGAGACGATCGCCGGGGCGGGTTCCGCCGCGCCGGACCCGACCAGCGGGAACACCGCGCCCAACGCCACCGTGGTGATCAACGAGGCGACAGTGGAGCCGGCCGCCTGATCTTCCCTGGCCAGGCCAGCGGCAATTTCCGCCCGGCAAGGTGCGGACAGCCGGGCGGGCTGTCGCCTATGTTTGGGCCTGTGCGGGGCCCGGCGCTTGGGTGCGCGGGCCCGGCAGCCGGTGTGGCCGGTTTGAGAACTGTGGACGATGCCGGGGGTGTTGACCCCGTCGCGCATCAAACGAGGAGGCGCTGTGAGCGGCGAGCCCTGGGGCCGTGTTGATGAGTCGGGCACCGTCTACGTGCGGACGGCGGACGGAGAAAAGGTCGTCGGCTCCTGGCAGGCGGGCTCTCCCGACGAGGCGCTCGCCTACTTCGAGCGCAAATACGAGGGCCTGGTGGTCGAGATCGGTCTGCTGGAGCGGCGCGTACGCACCACCGACCTCTCGGCCAAGGACGCCACGGCGGCTATCGACGCCCTGCGGGCGCAGGTGGAGGAGGGCCACGCGGTCGGCGACCTGGCCGCGTTGGTGACCCGGCTCGACGCGCTGGTGGCGACGGTGGAGTCGCGGCGCGAGGAGCGCAAGGCGGCCAGGGCCCGGCAGACGGAGGAGGCCAGGACCGCCAAGGAGGCGCTGGTCGCCGAGGCCGAGGAGCTGGCCGGCAGCGACCAGTGGCGGTCGGCCGGCGAGCGGCTGCGCGCCCTGGTCGACACCTGGAAGGGGCTGCCCCGGCTCGACCGGAAGACCGACGACGAGCTGTGGCAGCGCTTCTCGCACGCCCGTTCCGCGTTCTCCAAGCGGCGCAAGTCGCACTTCGCCGCCCTCGACGCACAGCGTGAGGAGACCAGGCGCCGCAAGGAGAAGCTGATCGGCGAGGCGGAGTCGCTCTCCCACTCCACCGACTGGGGCCCCACGGCGGCCCGTTACCGCGACCTGATGCGGGAGTGGAAGGCCGCCGGCCGGGCGCACCGGGACGCCGAGGAGGACCTGTGGGCCAGGTTCCGGGCCGCGCAGGACGTCTTCTTCCAGGCCAGGGGCGCCGTCTTCGCCGAGCGTGACTCCGAGCAGCGGGAGAACCTGGAGCGCAAGGAGGAGTTGGCGGCCGAGGCGGAGAAGCTGCTGCCGATCACCGACCTCAAGGCGGCCAAGGCCGCGCTGCGGGCCCTCGGGGAGCGCTGGGAGACGATCGGGCACGTGCCGCGGGACGCCAGGGCCGGGGTCGAGGGCCGGATGCAGGCGGTGGAGCGGGCCGTGCGGGAGGCCGAGGACGCCGAGTGGCGGCGGTCCAACCCCGAGGCCAGGGCCCGGGCCGCCGGCCTGACCGGGCAGTTGCAGGAGGCCGTCGACCGGCTGCGGGAGCAGGCGGAGAAGGCCAGGGCCGCGGGCAACACCGCCAAGGCGGAGAAGCTGGAGCGGGAGTTGGCCGGCCGCCAGGCGCTGCTGGACCAGGCGCTCAAGGGCCTCCAGGAGTTCGGTGGTTGACCCCTGACCCCTGCCCCCTCAACCCCGGGCCTGACCCGTCGGTAGGGCCGGGGCGGCGTACCAGCGGCGGCGGCCGGGAGGACGACATCCTCCCGGCCGCCGTCGTCGTCGTGGCCGGGCCGCCGCCGGCCGGCGCTCAGGGCCGGCGCGGCGACGTGATCCGGTAGACGTCGTACACGCCCTCCACCCGGCGCACCGCCCGCAGCACGTGCCCCAGGTGCTTGGGGTCCCCCATCTCGAAGGTGAACCGCGAGGTCGCCACCCGGTCCCTGGAGGTCTGCACCGCCGCCGACAGGATGTTGACGTGCTGGTCGGAGAGGACCCGGGTGACGTCGGAGAGCAGCCGGGACCGGTCCAGCGCCTCGACCTGGATGGCGACCAGGAAGACCGAGGACTGGGTGGGCGCCCACTCGACCTTCAGGATGCGCTCCGGCTCCCGGGAGAGCGAGTCCACGTTGACGCAGTCCGCGCGGTGCACGGAGACACCGTTGCCCCGGGTGACGAAGCCGATGATCGGGTCGCCGGGGACCGGCGTGCAGCAGCGGGCCAGCTTGACCCAGACGTCGTCCACGCCCTTGACCACGACGCCCGGGTCGGCGGCCGAGCGGCGCCGGGCGCCGGCCGGCACCGGGGGCGCGGTCTCGGAGAGGTCCTCGTTGGCCGCGTCCTCGCCGCCCACCGCCTGGACCAGCTTCTGTACCACGCTCTGCGCGGACATGTGGCCCTCGCCGATGGCCGCGTAGAGCGAGGAGATGTCCGGGTAGCGCATCTCGTGCGCCAGGGTGACCAGCGAGTCACCGGTGAGCACGCTCTGGATCGGCAGGTTCTGCTTGCGCATCGCGCGGGCGATGAGGTCCTTGCCCTGCTCGATGGCCTCGTCCCGGCGCTCCTTGGAGAACCAGCCGCGGATCTTGTTGCGCGCCCGGGGCGACTTGACGAAGCCCAGCCAGTCCCGGGACGGGCCGGCGCCGTCGGCCTTGGAGGTGAAGATCTCCACCGTGTCGCCGTTGTCCAACGTGGACTCCAGCGGCACCAGCCGGCCGTTGACCTTGGCGCCTATGGTGCGGTGGCCGACCTCGGTGTGCACCGCGTAGGCGAAGTCGACCGGGGTCGCGCCGGCGGGCAGCGCGATCACGTCGCCGGTCGGGGTGAAGACGAAGACCTCGTTGCGGGAGAGGTCGAAGCGCAGCGACTCCAGGAACTCGCCCGGGTCCTCCGTCTCCTTCTGCCAGTCCAGCAGCTGCCGCAGCCAGGCCATGTCGTTGACGGTGCCGCTCTTGTCGCCTGAGCGTTTGGGGCTGTCGGTGCGGACCTTGGAGGAGCCGGCGACGGCCTGCTGCTTGTACTTCCAGTGCGCGGCGATGCCGAACTCGGCCCGCCGGTGCATGTCGAAGGTGCGGATCTGCAGCTCGACGGGCTTGCCGCCCGGTCCTATCACCGTGGTGTGCAGGGACTGGTACATGTTGAACTTGGGCATCGCGATGTAGTCCTTGAACCGCCCCGGCACCGGGTTCCACCGGGCGTGCACGGTGCCCAGCGCGGCGTAGCAGTCCCGCACGGTGTCCACCAGGACCCGGATGCCCACCAGGTCGTAGATCTCGGCGAAGTCCCGGCCCCGCACGATCATCTTCTGGTAGACGCTGTAGTAGTGCTTGGGCCGGCCGGTGACGGTGGCCTTGATCCGGGCGCCCCGGAGGTCGGCCTGGACCTCGTCGATCACCGTCGCCAGGTACTCGTCCCGCTTGGGCGCGCGCTCGGCGACCAGCCGCACGATCTCGTCGTACATCTTGGGGTAGAGGATGGCGAAGGCCAGGTCCTCCAGCTCCCACTTGATGGTGTTCATGCCCAGCCGGTGCGCCAGCGGGGCGTAGATCTCCAGCGTCTCCCTGGCCTTCTGCTCCTGCTTCTCCCGCTTCAGGAAGCGCATGGTCCGCATGTTGTGCAGCCGGTCGGCGAGCTTGATGACCAGGACCCGCGGGTCCTTGGCCATCGCCACCACCATCTTGCGGACCGTCTCGGCCTGGGCCGCCTCACCGAACTTGACCTTGTCCAGCTTGGTGACGCCGTCCACCAGCAGCGCCACCTGGTCGCCGAAGTCCCGCCGCAGGGTCTCCAGGCCGTACTCGGTGTCCTCGACCGTGTCGTGCAGCAGCCCGGCCATCAGCGTCGCCGGGTCCATGCCCAGCTCGGCCAGGATGGTGGTGACCGCCAGCGGGTGGGTGATGTACGGATCGCCGCTCTTGCGCTTCTGGCCGCGGTGCCAGCGCTCGGCGACCTGGAAGGCCCGCTCGATGCTGCGCAGCACCGCCGTGTCGGCCTTCGGGTCGTTGGCGCGCACCACCCGCAGCAGCGGCTCAAGCACCGGGTTGTACGGCGTGGAGCGCTGCACACCGAGCCGGGCCAGCCGGGCCCGGACGCGGTTGGACGAGCCCGAACGGCCGGACACGCCGGAGACCGCCGGGGTGTTCTGCGCGGCGGCGGGGGCGGGGGCCTGCTCCTCGGCGCCGCCGTCTCGCCACAGGGCGGTGGCCGGCTTGCTGTTCTTCCGCTGCGCTGAGGTGAGCGGCTGGGCGTCGTCGGGCAAGGGCACTCCTTGTGCGGCCCCTCACCGGCGCCTGGACGGAGACGGCGAGGAGGACGGTCCTTGGGGGCTCCCGGACGCGCTGGGCCCGGCGAGAAGTCCGGCCGAGGAACGATCGGACTGCCATGGTAACGAGCCCGGGCGCAGCCTTCGCGTTCAGCCGGCACACCAACGGGGGTGCCCACCGCGCCGGCGGGCACCCCCGAGGGTCACGAACGCTGTCAGACGGTGAGCAGTGCCTGGTAGGGGGCGTCGCCCAGGGCCTTCCTGACCCGCTCGCCACCCGGCAGGAAACCCAGCTCCATCAGCACGGCCAGTCCGACGAGGCCGGCCCCCGTCCGCCGCACCAGACTGATCGCCGCCTCCGCCGTGCCACCGGTGGCCAGCACGTCGTCCACCACCAGCACCCGGTCGTCGGCGGTCAGGTCCTCGGCGTGGATCTCGATCTCGGCGCTGCCGTACTCCAGGTCGTAGGACTGGGCGAGGGTGGCGCCCGGCAGCTTGCCGGCCTTGCGGACCGGGATGAAGCCGGCCCCGGCGGCCAGCGCCACCGGCGCGCCGAGGATGAAGCCCCTGGCCTCCAGGCCGACGATCTTGGTGGCACCCAGCTCCCTGGCCAGGGTGGCGAGCGCCTCGACCAGCGCGCCGAACGCCTCCGGATCGGCCAGCAGCGGGGTGATGTCCTTGAAGGCGATCCCCGGCTTCGGGTAGTCGGGCACCTCGCGCACCCGGCTGAGCAGCAGCTCGGACAGGCCATCCGGGACCTGGTAGGAGACGGTCACCCGGGTCACCGCCGCTTTCCGGAGGGACGGTTCTTGCCCCGGGCGCGGGAGACCGGCTGGCGGCGCGGGCCACGGCGCTGGCCGCCGACCCCGACCGCCTCGTCCGG
This sequence comes from Streptomyces chisholmiae, assembly GCF_031845445.1. Classification (NCBI taxonomy): domain Bacteria; kingdom Bacillati; phylum Actinomycetota; class Actinomycetes; order Kitasatosporales; family Streptomycetaceae; genus Streptomyces; species Streptomyces chisholmiae. Next base: position 167,181 of record NZ_JAVREO010000013.1, read on the forward strand.
CTCGTCGCCCGGCTGGTCATCGGCCTCGACCGCGGGGCCGGGCTCGTCCTCCGAGGCCTCGGCGTCCAGGTCCGCGTCGGACTCGGCGGCGCCGGCCTCGGCCCGCTTGGCGCGCTTGTTGAGCACCCGGCGGTTCTGCGCTGCGACCTCCCGCTCCCGCGCCTTCAGGTCGGCCACCAGCGGGGTGGCGATCATGATCGAGGAGTAGGCGCCCGCGGCCAGGCCCACGAAGATCGACAGCGCGATGTCGTTGAGCATCCCACCGCCGAGCACGCCACCGCCGATGAAGAGCAGGCCGCCGACCGGCAGCAGCGCCACCACCGAGGTGTTGATGGACCGCACCAGGGTCGCGTTGAGGCTGCGGTTGGCCAGCTCGTGGTAGGTGAAGCGGGACTGCCGGGTGAAGTTGTGCGTGGTCTCCTTCAGGCCGTCGAAGACCACCACCGTGTCGTAGAGCGAGTACCCGAGGATGGTCAGCAGACCGATCACCGTGCCCGGGGTGACCTCGAAGCCCACCAGGGCGTAGACGCCGACGGTGATCGTCAGGTCGTGCACCAGGGCGATCAGCGCGGCCAGGGCCATCCGCCACTCGAAGGCGATGGCCAGGTAGATCACCACCAGCACCATGAAGATCGCCAGCCCCTGCCAGGCCCGGTCGGCGATCTGCTTGCCCCAGCTGGGGCCGATCAGCTCGGCGTTGAGATCCGTGGTCGGGATGCCCAACGCCTCCGCCAGGGCCGCCCTGGTCTCGTTGGAGGTCTCCGTGTCCAGGCCGCTGACCTGGATCCGCATGGTGCCGTCGTCGCCGAGGGTCTGGACCAGGGCCATGCTGCCCGAGGTCTCCTCGGCGACGTCCCTGACCTCCTCGACGGAGACGTCCGTGGCGGGCGTGGTGTACACCGCGCCGCCCTCGAACTCCACGCCCATGTGCAGCCCGCGCAGCAGCAGCGCGCCGAAGGCGAGGATGGTGATGAGGATGGAGACCGCGTACCAGATCTTGCGGGCACCCACGATGTCGAGGCTGACGTCGCCGCGGTAGAGCCGGGCGCCGAGATCACCGAGTCGGGACATCTCAGGCCTCCTGCGGGTCGGACGGGACGACGGGGGCGGGGCGCCGGCCGGCGCGGCGCAACGGCGGCGGGGCGCCGAGCCGCTTCGGGTCGAGACCGGACCAGGGGTGTCCGCTGGAGAAGAACTTCCGCCGCGCCACCAGCGTCATCAGCGGCTTGGTGAAGAGGAAGACCACCAGCACGTCGAGCAGCGTGGTCAGGCCCAGCGTGAACGCGAAGCCCTGCACCTTGCCGACGCTGACCACGAAGAGGACCGCGGCGGCCAGGAAGGAGACGAAGTCGGAGACCAGGATGGTGCGCCGGGCGCGCGGCCAGGCCCGCTCCACGGCGGGCCGCAGCGTGCGTCCCTCGCGGATCTCGTCCCTTATCCGTTCGAAGTACACGATGAACGAGTCGGCCGTGATGCCGATGGCGACGATCGCGCCACAGACGGCCGGCAGGTTCAACGCGAAGCCGATGGCCGGCCCGAGCAGCGACATGATCGAGTACGTCAGGGCGCCGGAGACCAGCAGGCTGACGATCGCGATGGCGGACAGCCCACGGTAGTAGACCAGCATGTACAGCACGACCAGGAGCATGCCGATGCCGCCGGCGATCAGACCGGCCCGCAGCTGCTCCCCACCGAGCATCGGGGAGACCGTGGAGACGCTGGACTCCTCGAAGCTCAGCGGCAGCGCGCCGTACTTCAGGATGTTGGCCAGCTCCTCGGAGGACTCCTGGTCGAAGCTGCCGGAGATCTCCGCCCGGCCGCCGCCCAGCCGCTCGCGGACACTGGGGGCCGAGACGACCTCGCCGTCCAGCGCGATGGCGAACTGGTTCTGCGGCTGCGCCTGGGTGGAGAGCTGGGAGGTGATGTCGGCGAACTTCTCGGCGCCGGCGCTGTTGAACTCCATCTGGACGATCCAGCCCTGGCCGAGCTGGGTGTCGTACATGGCGTTGGCGTCGCTGACGTCGGTGCCGGGCACGGCGACCGGGCCGAGCGCGTACTTGTAGAGGCCGTCGGTGTCGCAGGCGACGACCGTGTCCTCGTCCTTCGCCTCGGCGGCGGCGCGGCTGGCCTCCAGCCGGGACTCGTCCGTGGTGCAGTCCAGCGCCGCGAGGCTGGCCTGGAGGGCGGCGGCGTCCGCGGCCGGGTCCCCGGTGTTGCCCTCGGCGGGCTCCTCGGTCGGCTCCTCCGTGCCGTCCTCGGCGGGCTCCTCGGTGCCGTCCTCGGCGGGAGTCTCCTCCTCCGGGGTCTCCTCGTCCGCGTCGGCGGTGCGGTAGGAGGCGGGCGAGAGGCCGCCCTCGTCCAGCGCGGTGGGGGCGCGGGCGCCCTGGGTCTCGGTGCCGTCGCCGGACTCGCCGTCGGTGGGCTCCTCGGCCGGCTGCTCCTCGGTCCCCTCGGTCTCGCCCTCGGCGGGCTCGTCCGTGGACTCCTCGGTGCCGTCCCCGGCGCCCTCCTCCCCGGCGCCCTCCTCCTCGGCGCCTTCCTCCCCGGTGCCCTCGTCAGCCCCCTCCTCGGTGCCTTCCTCGGCACCGTCCTCGGGCGCTGGCTGCTCCTGGACCGGAGCGGCGCCGGCCACGCTGAGCACCGGGCGGAAGCCCAGCTGCGCGGTGGTGCCGACCTGCTCCCGGGCCGCCTCCTCGTCCGTCCCCTTGGGGATGTTGACGATGATGTTCTCGGCGCCCTGGGTCTGGACCTCGGCCTCCTGCACGCCCAGGCCGTTGACCCGGCGCTCGATGATCGAGACCGCCGTGTTCAGGTTGGTCGCGTTGACCGCGTCCGCGTCATCGGCGTCCGGCCGGGCGGTCAGCGTGATGCTGGTGCCGCCGGCGAGGTCGATGCCGAGTCGGGGTGTGGTGTGCCCCGAAGCGAACATCCCCGCGGTGAGCGCGATCACGATCAGCAGGATCAACGCCAGTGCCCGACCGGGCTTGCCCTGGCCCCGGGACCCGAGATCCCGCTTTCGTGAGGACCTGAGGTCCTTCTTCGGTGTCGCCACCTTCTCGTCTTCTTCCTGTCCAAAGACCCGCGCGCCCGGTGCTCGCGGCAAGGCTCAGCGGGATGACTGACGGACGGCCGATGCCGTCGCCTTCACGCCTTGGAACCGCTCTCGCCTTCGTCGTCGTCCTGGTCACGACGGCGCTTGGCCACCGCGTCCTCGCCCCGGTCGGTCTCGTCGTCCGCGCGGCTCTCGTCCTCGTCGCGGTCCTCGCGGTCGGGCTTCTCCAGGCCGACCCGGCCCTCGGTCTCGTCGGCGGTCAGCGAGGAGGCGTCGTCGGGCACCACCACGGAGTCCTCGTCGTCCTCCGGCAGGTCGCCGTTGATGATGCGCTCGAACTCCTCCTCGTCGAGCACCGCGCCGATGGCGTTCTTGGCGTAGATGGCGTGCACCCCCGGAGCCACCTCAAGCAGCACCGTGTCCTCGCGCACCTCCTTGACCTCGGCGTACATGCCACCGATGGTCCGCACGCCGGTGCCGGGCTCCATCGAGTCCCGCATCTCCATCGCTTGACGCTGGCGGTTCTTGGCGGAACGCGACATGAGGAACATGACGCCGATGAGCAGAATGAACGGGAAGAGAAACGCGATATCCACGGCGGAGGAAATTCCTTTGTTTGGCCGCTGTCGCGGCCCGGCATTCGGGGGTCAGTTGCCGTCCCATGGGGCGGATGGCATCGGCGGAGTCTAAGCGAGGCTGCGCCAGGGGAACAACGTCCTGGATGTTATCGAAGTTCCACAGGGCGTCAGCCGGCGGGCACGTGATGGCGTCACGTCCCGAACAGTCCGGGTTGTCCGGCGGGGGGCGCGACGGGGGGCGTACGCCCCAGGTGGTGCCAGGCCGCCGGGGTGGCCACCCGGCCCCTGGGGGTGCGGGCCAGCAGGCCCTCACGGACCAGGAACGGCTCGGCGACCTCCTCCACCGTCTCGCGCTCCTCCCCCACCGCGACCGCCAGCGTGGAGAGCCCGACCGGGCCACCGCCGAACAGCTCCAGCAGGGCGCGGAGCACCGCGCGGTCCAGCCGGTCCAGGCCCCTGGCGTCCACCTCGTAGACCTCAAGGGCCTGCGCCGCGATCTCCCTGGTGACCACGCCGTCCGCTCTGACCTGCGCGTAGTCCCTGACCCTGCGCAGCAGCCGGTTGGCGATCCGCGGGGTGCCACGGGAACGGCCGGCGATCTCGGCGGCGCCCTCGGCGCTGATCTCGACGTCCAGCAGCCCGGCCGAGCGGCCCACCACCCGCTCCAGCTCGGCCGGCTCGTAGAACTCCATGTGCCCGGTGAAGCCGAACCGGTCCCGCAGCGGGGGCGGCAGCAGCCCGGCCCTGGTGGTGGCACCCACCAGGGTGAACGGGGGCAGCTCCAGCGGAATGGCGGTGGCACCCGGCCCCTTGCCGACCACCACGTCCACCCGGAAGTCCTCCATGGCCATGTAGAGCATCTCCTCGGCCGGCCGGGACATCCGGTGGATCTCATCCAGAAAGAGGACCTCGCCGTCCGTCAACGAGGAGAGGATCGACGCCAGGTCGCCGGCGTGCTGGATGGCCGGGCCCGAGGTGATCCGGATCGGCGCCCCCATCTCGGCGGCGATGATCATGGAGAGGGTGGTCTTGCCGAGCCCCGGCGCGCCGGAGAGCAGCACGTGGTCGGCCGTGCCGCCCCTGGCCCTCGCCGCCCGGAGCACCAGGTCGAGCTGCTCGCGCACCCGGGTCTGGCCGATGAACTCGCCCAGGTCCTTCGGCCGGAGCGCGGCCTCGACCGCCGTGTCCTCCCCGTCGGCCACCGCGCCGACCAGGCGCTCGGCGCCGCCGGCCGGGGTGTTCTCGTCCGGGCTCACTTGGCTCTCCTCCTGGGCTGGGCGCCGGGCTCGGCGGCCCGCGGGTCGGGGCGTGGTCGGCGGTCGGGGGCGGTCCTTCGACGGCCCCGCGGCCGGGGCGGCGGGGCGCCGGCGGCTACCTGGCGCGGTTGAGCGACTGGAGCGCGGCCCGCAGCAGCGGCGGCACGGCCGGCTGGGCGCCCTCGGCGAGGGTGGCCTCGGCCTGCGGGCGGACCGTCTCGACGGCCTGCTCCGCCTCCCGGGGCTGGTAGCCGAGGCCGACCAGCGCGGCGACCAGCTGCTCGCTCCAGCCGGGCGGGGGCGCGGCCGCCGAGCGCTGGGCCGGCGGCAGCGCGGCGCCGACCGGCGGGCCGAGCCGGTCCTTCAGCTCCAGCAGCAGCTTCTGCGCGCCCTTCTTGCCGATGCCGGGGACGGCGGTGAGGGCCTTCTCGTCGCCCGTGGCCACGGCCGCCCGCAGCGCGTCCGGGGCGTGCACGGCGAGCATCGCCTGGGCGAGCCGGGGCCCGACGCCGCTGGCGGTCTGCAGCAGCTCGAAAACCTGGCGCTCGTCGTCGTCGGCGAAGCCGTAGAGGGTGAGGGACTCCTCCCGGACGACCAGGGAGGTGGCGAGCCGGGCCGGCTCGCCGACCCGGAGCGCGGCCAGCGTGCCGGGGGCGCAGCGGACGGCCATGCCCACGCCCCCGACCTCGACCACGGCGTGGTCCGGGGTGAGCGCGGCGACGGGCCCGGAGACAAAGGAGATCATGCGGCTGAGCTGCCCTTCGGCGGGGGAACGGCGGGGTGGCGGCGGCCGGGGGCGGCGAACCGGGCGGCCGCGAGCCGCTGTTGACCCGGCGAGCGCCAGATGTGGCAGATCGCCAGGGCCAGCGCGTCGGCGGCGTCGGCCGGCTTCGGCGGCTCGGCCAGCCGGAGCAGGCGCGTCACCATGGCGCCGACCTGCGCCTTGTCCGCCTGGCCGCTGCCGGTCACGGCGGCCTTGACCTCGCTCGGCGTGTGCAGCGCGACGGGCAGCCCGCGCCGCGCGGCGCAGAGCATGGCGACCGCGCTGGCCTGCGCGGTGCCCATCACGGTGCGGACGTTGTGCTGGCTGAAGACCCGCTCGACGGCGACGGACTCCGGCCGGTGCGCGTCGAGCCACTCCTCTATCCCGCGCTCGATCAGCACCAGCCGCTCCGCCGTGTCCTGCTCGGCGGGGGTGCGGATCACCCCGACGCCGAGCATCCGGGGTGGGCGGCCGACCGTGCCCTCCACCACACCCACGCCACAGCGGGTCAGCCCCGGGTCAACTCCCAGCACCCGCACCGGCACTCCTCAGCTCTCGCCCCCACGGCCCGCCTTTTGACCAGCCGTTGGGCAGGCTACCGGCGACCACTGACAACGGGGCGGCGGGCCGCCCCGACCGGCGTGGCGGAGCGCCCCGCGCGGCAACGGGCGCGCGACGCCGGGGCGTTGCCGGCCGGGGCCGGGCCGGGGGCCGGCCCGCCCCGGAGGTCAGGCGTCGACCCGGGCCATCACGTCGTCGGCTACGTCGAAGTTGGCGAAGACGTTCTGCACGTCGTCGCTGTCCTCCAGCGCGTCGATCAGCCGGAAGATCTTGCGGGCGCCCTCCTCGTCCAGCTCCACCTGCATGGTGGGGACGAAGCTGTTCTCGGCCGAGTCGTAGTCGATCCCGGCCTCCTGCAGCGCGCTGCGGACCGGGACCAGGTCGCTGGCCTCGCTGACCACCTCGTAGGACTCGCCCAGGTCGTTGACCTCCTCGGCGCCGGCCTCCAGCACCGCGGTCAGCACGTCGTCCTCGGACAGCCCCGCCTTGGGGACGATCACCACGCCCTTGCGGTGGAAGAGGTAGGAGACCGAGCCCGGGTCCGCCATCGAGCCGCCGTTGCGGGTCATCGCCACCCGCACGTCGGAGGCGGCGCGGTTGCGGTTGTCGGTGAGGCACTCGATGAGCACCGCGACGCCGTTGGGGCCGTAGCCCTCGTACATGATCGTCTGGTAGTCCGCGCCGCCGGCCTCAAGCCCCGCGCCCCGCTTGACCGCCCGGTCGATGTTGTTGTTGGGCACGGAGCTCTTCTTCGCCTTCTGGATGGCGTCGAAGAGGGTGGGGTTGCCGTCCGGGTCGCCGCCGCCGGTGCGGGCCGCGACCTCGATGTTCTTGATCAGCTTGGCGAACAGCTTGCCGCGCTTGGCATCGATCACGGCCTTCTTGTGCTTGGTGGTTGCCCACTTGGAGTGGCCGGACACAGCGCTGCTCCTTCGATGTCGCCAACTATTCCTGTTACGTCAATCGCCCAGCGATCCTACCGGCAGCTCAGTGACCGGCCGCGCGCACCATGGCGACGAAGAGCCCGTGCACCCGGTGGTCCCCGGTCAGCTCGGGGTGGAACGCGGTGGCCAGCAGGTTGCCCTGCCGGACGGCGACGCTGTGCCCGCGGAACTCGGCCAGCGAGTCGGCGGCGGCGCCGACGGACTCCACCCACGGCGCGCGGATGAACACGCCGCGCACCGGGCCGCCCGGCACGCCGGCCACCTCGACGGGCGCCTCGAAGGACTCGTTCTGCCGGCCGAACGCGTTGCGCCGGACGATCATGTCGATGCCGCCCACCGTCTCCTGGCCCGACCTGGGGTCCAGGATCTTGTCGGCGAGCATGATCATCCCGGCGCAGGAGCCGTAGACCGGCAGCCCGTCGGCGACCCGGGCGCGCAGCGGCTCCAGCAGCCCGAAGGCGGTGGCCAGCTTGGAGATGGTGGTGGACTCGCCGCCCGGGATCACCAGGCCGGCGACCGCGGCCAGTTCCTCGGGCCGGCGCACCGGCCGGGGCGAGGCCCCGGCCGCGCGCAGCGCGTCGAGATGTTCGCGGACGTCGCCCTGGAGGGCGAGCACCCCGATCTCGGGCGTCCCGATCCCGGGCGGCCCGGCGGTGGTGTCACCAGCCACGGGAGGCGTACCGCTCGCCGTCGGGCAGGGTGTCCAGGTTGATGCCGACCATGGCCTCGCCCAGGCCGCGGGAGACGTCCGCGATCACCTTGGGGTCGTCGTAGAAGGTGGTCGCCTTCACCACGGCGGCGGCCCGCTTGGCCGGGTCGCCCGACTTGAAGATGCCGGAGCCGACGAAGACGCCCTCGGCGCCCAGCTGCCGCATCAGCGCGGCGTCGGCCGGGGTGGCCACGCCGCCGGCGGAGAACAGCACCACCGGGAGCCTGCCCAGCTCGGCGACCTCGCGGACCAGCTCGTAGGGGGCGCGCAGCTCCTTGGCCGCCGCGTACAGCTCGTGGTTGTCCAGCGCGCGCAGCCGGCCGATCTCGCCCCTGATCTGCCGCATGTGGCGGACGGCCTCGACCACGTTGCCGGTGCCGGCCTCGCCCTTGGAGCGGATCATGGCGGCGCCCTCGGCGATCCGGCGCAGCGCCTCGCCCAGGTTGGTGGCACCGCAGACGAAGGGGGTGGTGAAGGACCACTTGTCGGTGTGGTTGACCTCGTCGGCCGGGGTGAGCACCTCGGACTCGTCGATGTAGTCGACGCCCAGCGCCTGCAGGACCTGGGCCTCGACCAGGTGCCCGATCCTGGACTTGGCCATCACCGGGATGGAGACGGCCTCGATGATGCCGTCGATCATGTCCGGGTCGGACATGCGGGCCACGCCGCCGTCCTTGCGGATGTCGGCCGGCACCCGCTCCAGCGCCATCACGGCCACCGCGCCGGCGTCCTCGGCGATCCTGGCCTGCTCGGGGGTGACCACGTCCATGATCACCCCGCCCTTGAGCTGCTCGGCCATGCCGCGCTTGACGCGGGCGGTGCCGGTCTCCGGGGCCGTCGTGGCGGGGGTGCTGCTTTCGGGCGTCTGGGACACGGATTGACCTCACTCGACAGGGCGAAGGAATCGGGAAAATGCGACAACCCCATGGTAGGCCGACACCGGAGCGTTCCCGTCGCCCCGGTCCCCCTCACCACGGTCCCTGGGCGGGGACGCCGGGCGCGCGCTCGGGGGCGCGGTCACCGAGGAGCCGTCGGGCTCCATTGGACCGCCGCCGCCCCCCGTTCCGGAAGGGCCAATCGTCCCCCGGTGGCCCCCGGAGCAAGGCCGCCGGCGCTCACTCTCCCTCGGCCGACTCCCGCCGGGTCAGCGGCAGCAGCAGCGCGGCCGGGGGCTCGTCGTCCATCTCGAAGGCCAACGGGAACGGCGCGTGGCCGGCCAGCCGCAGCCAGCGGACCATCCGGTGCCGGCGGACGGCGCGGGCGGCACGCACCGCGTCGTTGTGGAAGCGGCGGGCCATCGGCACCCGGCGGACGGCGGCGACCAGCTCGGCCGCGCTGTCCTCGCCGCCCGGCGCGTCCAGCACGGCGTCCACCTGCGCGCGCTCGGCGAAGACCGCGCGCAGCGCCTGGGTCAACTCACTCTCGGCCACCTCGCGTTGCTCGTCCTCGGCGAGCCGGGCGGCGTGCGCCGCCTGGTAGAGGACCATGGCGGCGGCCGGGTCGAAGACCCCGGCGGTGGCCAGTTCCTGGGTGATGGAGGCGCGGCGGAGCAGCTGGGCGTCGAGGGCGGCCCTGGCCGCGTCGATCCTGGCGTGCAACCGGTCCAGCCGGCCCGCGGTCCAGCTCAGGTAGACACCGATCAGCAGCAGGGCGGCGAGGACAACGATGACTGTGGTCACGCCCGGTCACCCTACCGGCGTCGGCGGCGCGCCGGCCGGGCGGCCCGCGCCGGCCACCGTCGAACGACCGGGCGGACGGCTCGCCGCCCGCCGGGCCGCCCGGTTGCCGTCCGTCCGCCCGGTCGGATAGGAAGCCCGCATGCTGAGGGGTAACAAGGTCGGGCTCCGGGCCCGGCACCAGGAGGACATCCCGATCCTGCGGGCCGAGTTGTACGACGACGTGGTCAACGCCGCGCGGGCCGACGGCCAGCCGTGGCGGCCGATCACGCCCGGCGCGCCGGACCCGCGGCTGGTGGTGGACGACACCGCGCCGGGCCTGGTGCCGTTCTCCGTGGTGGAGCTGGCCGGCGGCACCCTGATCGGCACCGCGACACTGTGGGGCATCGACCCGCACAACCGGTCGGCGCACGTCGGCCTCGGACTGCGGCCGGCCGCCCGCGGCCAGGGCTACGGCACCGACGTGGTCGCGGCGCTGTGCCACTACGGCTTCACCGTGCGCGGTCTGCGGCGGCTGCAGATCGAGACGCTGGCCGACAACGCCGCGATGCTGGGCGCCGCCGAACGTAACGGCTTCGTCCGCGAGGGCGTACTGCGCTCGGCGGCCTGGGTGCTGGGCGAGTTCCTGGACATGGTGCTGCTCGGCCTGCTCGCCGAGGAGTGGCCGCCGGCCACGCCGGACGGCTCCGGCTGACCGGCCGGGCCTCTCCCCCGGACCGGCGGCCGGCCGGCGGGGCCGGGCACGGCGACCCGCCCCGGACCGGCGGCCGGCCCGGGGCCCGGGCCCGGCGACCCGGGTGGGTCGGCCTAGCCGGCCGGCGGGCCCGGCTCCCGGGCGAAGCCGAGGCGGCCCAACAGCCCGACCCGGTCGTCCGGGGCGACCGCCCCGGCGCCGGCGGTGACCGTCTCGTAGACGGCCAGCACGTCGGCACCGACCGTGGACCAGTCGAAGCGCCGGACGTGGGCGCTGCCCCGCTTGGTCAGCTCGGCGCGGCGGTCGGCGTCGCCCAGCAGCCGGACGGCGGCGGCGGCCAGCGCGTCGGCGTCCTCGTTGGCGAACAGCTCCCCGGCGGCGCCGCCGTCCAACACCTGGGCGAACGCGTCGAGGTCGCTGGCCAGCACCGGGGCGCCGGCGGAGAGCGCCTCCACCAGGATGATCCCGAAGCTCTCGCCACCGGTGTTCGGCGCGACATAGACGTCCACGCTGCGCAGCAGCCGGGCCTTGTCCTCGTCGCTGACCATGCCCAGGAACTCGACCTGGCCGTGCAGTTCGGTGGGCAGCAGGGCCAGTGCCTCCTGCTCGTCGCCGCGCCCGGCGACCAGCAGCCGGGTCCCCGGGCGGGCCCGCAGGATCGCCGGCAGCGCCTTCATCAGCACCGGCAGGCCCTTGCGCGGCTCGTCGATCCGGCCGATGAAGCCGAGCGTCCCACCCGACCACTCCTGCCTGGGCTCGGCGGCGGCGAAGAAGTCCACGTCCACGCCGTTGGGGATGACCACCGCGTCCCCGCCGAGGTGCTCCACCAGGGTCCGCCTGGCGTACTCGCTGACCGCGATCCGGGCGCTGATCTTCTCCAGCGCCGGTTGCAGGATCGGGTAGGCGGCGACCATCGCGCGGGACCGCTGGTTGGAGGTGTGGAAGGTGGCGACGATCGGGCCGCGCGCCGCCCAGCAGGTCAGCAGCCCCAGCGAGGGCACCACCGGCTCGTGGATGTGCAGGACCTCGAAGTCGCCCTCCTTGACCCAGCGCCGCACCCGACTCGCCGACATCAGGCCCAGGTTCACCCGGGCCACCGAGCCGTTGTAGGGCACGGAGACGGCCCGGCCGGCGCCGACCACGTAGGGCGGCAGCGCGGTCTCCTCGTCGGCCGGGGCCAGCACGGAGACCTCGTGGCCGCGGGCGATGAGGTGCTCGGCCAGGTCCCGGACGTGGAACTGCACCCCGCCGGGGACGTCCCAGGAGTAGGGGCAGACGATGCCGATCCTCATCAGCGCGGCTCCTCGGCCCGGCGGGCCTGGTCGGCCGGCTCGGCCGGCGGGTCCTTCAGGTCGGCGGCCCACAGCCGTTGCAGCATGTGCCAGTCCTGCGGGTGGGCGGCGATGGCCTCGGCGAACCGGTCCGCCAGGGCCTGGGTCAGGGCGGCGGTGCGCTCGGCCCTGGTGCCCGCCTCGGGCACCGGCAGCGGGGCCATCACCCGGCCGCGCATCACCGGGGTGTCGTCGTACCAGAGCGAGACCGGCAGCAGGGCGGCGCCGGTCTGCTGCGCGAGCAGCGCCGGGCCAGCCGGCATGCTGGCCCGCTCGCCGAAGAAGTCGACGGGCACCCCGGAGGCGGACAGGTCGCGGTCGGCGACCAGCGCGACCACCCCGCCGGCGCGCAGCCGGCGGGCCAGCCGGCCGAAGGCGGCGCCGCCGTCGTGCGCCACCACCTCCATGCCCAGCCCCTCGCGGTAGGCGATGAACCGGTCGAAGAGCCGCTCCGGCCTCAGCCGCTCGGCGACCGTGGTGAACGGGGTGCGCAGCTCGGTGACCAGCCAGCTGCCGGCCAGGTCCCAGTTGGCCAGGTGCGGCAGCGCCAGCACCACGCCCCGGCCGGCGGCGATGCCGTCGGTCAGGTGGTGGACGTCGTCCAGCCGCAGCGAGGCGCCGATCCGCTCCCGGCTCCACACCGGGAGCCGGAAGGACTCCACCCAGTAGCGCAGGTAGCTGCGCATGCCGGCCCGGGACAGCTCCCGGAGCGCGGCCTCGTCGGCCTCCGGCACCACCCGGGCGAGGTTGGCCTCCAGCTGCTGGACGCGGGGGCCGCGCCGGCGCCAGGCGGAGTCCGCCGCCCGCCGCCCGAGGGCCAGCGCGGCCGGCTCGGGCAGGCGTTTGACGGTGCTCCAGCCGAGCTGGTACCCGAGGTCGGCGAGACGTTCTCTCATGTCTCCCTCATGTCTGCTCGGTCGTCCCCTCCCGGGAACCGGCGCCGGGCGCGCGCCCGGCGGCCTCGGCGGCGTCAGCCTCAGCCGCGGCGTCGGCGGCGTCGGCCTCGGCCGACTCGCGCCGGACCGTGACCATCCGCTGGACGAGGGTGACCAGGCTGCCGACGGCCACCACCCAGAGCGCCACGGGCAGCAGCAGGTCGATGTGTGGCACGCCGAAGGTGCGCTCCCAGCCGGCGAAGCCGGCGCAGACCAGGGTGATCACCAGCCGCTCGGCCCGCTCCACCAGGCCGTTGACCGCCACCGGCAGGCCGATGCTCTCGCCGCGGGCCTTGGTGTAGGAGACCACCTGGCCGCTGGCCAGGCAGAACAACGTGACGGAGCACAGGAGTTGGTCGTCGCCGCCGCCGGCGTACCAGAGGGCGATGCCGGCGAAGATCGCCGCGTCGGCGACCCGGTCCAGGGTGGAGTCGAGGAAGGCGCCCCAGCGGCTGGAGACGCCCAGCTGCCGTGCCATGTTCCCGTCCACCAGGTCGGAGAAGACGAACAGGGTGATGACGACGGTGCCCCAGAAGAACTCTCCCCTGGGGAAGAAGGCCAGCGCTCCCGCCATCACTCCGGCGGTTCCGACGAGCGTCACCGCGTCCGGGCTCACCCGCAGGCGGAGCAGCAGGGCGGCGAACGGAGTGAGGACACGCGTGAAGAATGCACGCGCGTACTTGTTGAGCATGTCCTTCCCAGGGGGTGTGCGTCGGGCCGCGCGGGTCGGGCGGCCGCCGGAGAGCCCATCGTAGTCACGCCGCGTCCGGCCGCCGGCCCACCCCGCCCCGGCGGCGGGAACTGGCCTGTCTGGCAGCGCCGTTGTGCGGTCCGCCGCTAGGCTGGTGCCGGCAGGTGTGCCGGGCCCGCGGGGCGGGAACGGGCCTGTCGGCGGATGCCGGCGGCGCCCGGGGCGCTGTGCGGTGCCGCGTTCGGGTGCGGGCGGGTCTCTCGGTGGGAAGCGATGTTCTCTGATGGGCTTCGGTGGTCTCGGTGGTCTCGGTGGTCTTCGGTGACGCTAGGACGGTTCCTCGGCGGGGACTCCCCGCCGAACGAGTCAGGGAGTGGGGTCGGTCATGACGGCGCTTGACGACCTGCGGAAGGCGGCGGGAGTCGAGTTCGACTTCGCTCCGGGAGCGCAGGTGCCGCTGTCCACCTCGGGCAGCGGCGGTACGGGGCTCAGCCAGCGGATCGCCTCGGTCGCCTACCGTGAGGGGGCGCCCGACAAGATCAAGCAGCCCAACGACGCGGCCGGGGTGAGCAAGGGCCGGTTCACCCTGCTGGAGCCCAACCTGGGCGAGGCGTTCACCCGGGCGATAGAGACCCGGATGCTGGCCGAGGGCCGCAAGCCGCTGATCCAGTCCTTCGGCGCGGAGCCACAGGCCGTGGTGGAGCACGCGCTGGCCGCCAAGCGCATCCGGCGGCAGCGGGACCGCCGGCTGACGGTGATCATGGCGGTTTTCGGCCTGCTGTTCCTGCCGGGCGTCGCCATCTGGCTCGGCATGTTCCAGCTGCGCCGGTCCTTCGCCGGCTCGCAGGACAAGCGGGCGGGCGCGCTCGGGACGCTGCTGCTGGCGGCGATCGCCGGCCTGATCGTGCTGCTGGTGCTGCGGGCGCCGGTGACCGGGGTGCTCCAGATCTACCTGTGGGCGATGCTGCCGGCGCCGGTGATCGGCTGGTTCCTGGCCAAGCAGGTGGCCGAGCGCACCGCGCAGAACCTGCGGGCGCACTGGGGCGAGCTGGCCGGCGGCGGCGGCTCCGGCGTGATGGTGCCCGAGGCCGTCCCGCAGAACCCGAACGACGCGGACGCCGAGCGGCTGCGGATCGGGCTGGCCAAGCTGGCCGCCGAGCAGGAGAGCAACCTCACCTACTACGCCGGCACCAAGGGCATACTCGGCATGGGCGTCCGCTGGGGGCACTGGCAGCTCGCCGAGGACCTCAGGCCGCGGGACCCGGGCCGGGAGATCGACCCGTTCCGCAGCTGGGACGTGGCCCGGGCGATCGGCGACCAGATGCGGCTGCTGGAGCGCGGCCCGCTGCACACCGGCGGCTTCAAGCCGCCGGTGATAACGCACTGGGTGGTGCGGCACGTCGGCGGCGCCGGCGAGGTGTCCAGGCCGGAGGGCCCGGACGCCGACGGGTACAGCTTCAGCAACATCGAGGTCCAGCGGATCTGCAACGAGCAGCAGTACAGCTCGGGTGACCGGCACTACCTGGGCGTCCGGTTCGTGCTCTGGGAGGGCGAGTTGGTGATCACCATGATGATCACCGTGACCGTCCTGCACCAGACGCTGCGGATCGAGGTCTCGGGGTACGTGCTGGGGCCGCTGGACGGCTTCTTCGGCGAGAAGCCGAGCCCGGACACCAAGACGGTGCGGGAGTTCCCCAAGTTCTGGAAGCAGAAGAAGGTCGAACTGCCGGCGGTGGACGCCAAGGAGGCGGTGCGGCTGGCCGCCCGGGCGCCGCTGACCTGGTTCCCGAAGCAGCTGGACAAGCTCGGCGGCACCATCAGCCTGCCGGAGCCGTTCGGCCTGCGGCACACCTGGGCCACCAAGCCGTGGGGCCACCGCTTCATGGTGGACGACGTGCTGCGCACCGCCACGCCGGTGCTGCGGGTGGCGTTCTCCGCGGCCTTCAAGGTGCTCCGCGAGAACGGCGTGGACATGGCGCCGTTCGACGCCCGCGCCGCCGCGCTCAGCGGTCAGATCCAGGACCCGGGGCCGAAGCACTCGGACGAGTACGGGATGTGAGCCCGACGGGTGACGCCGGCCGGCGCGGCCGGCGTCACCCCGGTCGGCTCCGCCGCCTCAGCCGCGCGCCGGCCAGGCCTCGGCGAGCATCCGCCGGGTGTCGGCGAGGAGTTGGGGCAGCACCCTGGTGTGCCCGACCACCGGCATGAAGTTGGCGTCCCCGCCCCAGCGGGGCACCACGTGCTGGTGCAGGTGCGGCGCGATGCCGGCGCCGGCGGCCACCCCCTGGTTCATCCCGATGTTGAAGCCGTGCGCCCCGGAGGCGGTGCGGATCGCCGTCATCGCCTCCTTGGTGAGGGTGGCCAGCTCGGCCGTCTCCGCCTCGGTCAGCTCCGTGTAGTCGGCGACGTGGCGGTAGGGCACGACCAGCAGGTGACCGCCGTTGTACGGGTAGAGGTTGAGCACCGCGTAGACCGACTCGCCCCGGGTGATCACCAGGCCGTCCTCGTCGCTCTTGGCCGGGATCACGCAGAACGGACAGCCGTCCCCGGCGCCGGTCCCGGTCGGTTTGCCCTCGCCCTGGATATAGGCCATCCGGTGGGGCGTCCACAGGCGTTGGAACGCGTCCGGCGTCCCCACCCCGATCTGCTGCTCCGGCTCGCTGCTCATGCCGGCCAGCATATGGCGTCCGGCGCGCGAGAGGGCCCCCGGGGCGCACCCCGGGGGCCTCGTCATCAGCGGTCGGTCGGCGGGCGGCCCGGGCTCAGACCTGGACCCGGCGGGCGACCACGTCGGCGATCTCCGCCAGCGCCTCCGCGCGGGGCACGCCGTTGCGCTGGCTGCCGTCCCGGTAGCGGAAGCTGACCGCGCCGGCCGCCTGGTCCTCGTCGCCCACGATCACCATGAACGGCACCTTGGCGCGCTGGGCGTTGCGGATCTTCTTCTGCATCCGGTCCGCCGAGGCGTCCACCTCCATCCGCAGCCCGGCCGCCTTGGCCTCGGCGGCGAACTCCCTGAGGTAGGGGACGTGGGTGTCGCCGATCGGGATGCCGACCGCCTGGACCGGGGCCAGCCAGGGGGGGAAGGCGCCCGCGTAGTGCTCCAGGAGCACCGCGAAGAAGCGCTCGATGGAGCCGAAGAGCGCCCGGTGGATCATCACCGGCCGCTGCCGGCTGCCGTCGGCGGCGGTGTACTCCAGCTCGAAGCGCTTGGGCTGCTGGAAGTCGACCTGGATGGTGGACATCTGCCAGGTGCGGCCGATCGCGTCCCTGGCCTGCACCGAGATCTTCGGCCCGTAGTAGGCCGCGCCACCCGGGTCCATCACCAGGTCGAGGCCCTGCTTCTCGGCGGCCTGCCGGAGCACGTCGGTGGCCTCCGCCCACTCCTCGGGCTCGCCGATGAACTTGTCCGAGTCACCGCGGGTGGAGAGTTCGAGGTAGAAGTCGTCCAGGCCGTAGTCGCGCAGCAGCCCCAGCACGAAGGTGAGCAGCCCGTCCAGCTCCTCGGGCATCTGCTCCTTGGTGCAGTAGATGTGCGAGTCGTCCTGGGTGAAGCCCCGGGCCCGGGTGAGGCCGTGCACCACGCCGGACTTCTCGTACCGGTAGACCGTGCCGAACTCGAAAAGCCGCAGCGGCAATTCCCGGTAGGAGCGCCCCCGCGCCCGGAAAATCAGGTTGTGCATGGGGCAGTTCATCGCTTTGAGGTAATAGTCCTGCCCCTCGAATTCCATGGCCGGGAACATGGACTCGGCGTAGTTCGGCAGGTGGCCCGAGGTCTCGAAGAGTTTGCGCTTGGTGATGTGCGGGGTGTTGACGAATTCGTAGTCGGCGGCCTCATGCCGCTGCCGCGAATAGTCCTCCATCACCCGGCGGACGGTGCCGCCCTTCGGGTGGAACACGGCCAGGCCCGACCCCAGCTCCTCCGGGATGGAGAACAGGTCGAGCTCGGCGCCGAGTTTGCGGTGGTCGCGCTTCTCCGCCTCGGCGAGAAACGCCAGGTACGCCTTCAGCTCGTCCTGGCTCGGCCAGGCGGTGCCGTAGATCCGCTGAAGCTGCGGGTTCCGCTCGCTGCCGCGCCAGTAGGCGGCGGCCGAGCGCATCAGCCGGAACGCCGGGATCAGCCGGGTGTTCGGCAGGTGCGGGCCGCGGCACAGGTCGTGCCAGGACCGCTCGCCGGTCTTGGCGTCCACGTTGTCGTAGATGGTCAGCTCGCCGGCGCCGACCTCGGCGCCCGCGCCCTCGGCCGAGTCGGCCGCCGCGCCCTTGAGTCCGATCAGCTCCAACTTGTACGGCTCGTCGGCCAGCTCCGCGCGGGCCTCGTCGTCGGTGACCACCCGGCGGACGAACCGCTGGCCCTGCTTCTGGATGCGCCGCATCTGCTTCTCGATGCGGCCGAGGTCCTCCGGGGTGAACGGCTCGGCGACGTCGAAGTCGTAGTAGAAACCGTCCTTGATGGGCGGGCCGATGCCCAGCTTGGCCCGCGGGTACAGCTCCTGGACCGCCTGGGCGAGGACGTGCGCGGTGGAGTGGCGCAGGATGTCGAGGCCGTCGGGCGAGGTCACGTCGACCGGCGCCACCTCGTCGCCGTCGGCCAGCTCGCGGCTCAGGTCCCGCAACTCGCCGCCGATCCGCGCCGCCACCACCGAGCGCTCGCCCTCGAAGAGGGCGCCGGCGGTCGTGCCCGTGGCCACCACGCGTTCTTCCCGCTCGGAGTCGCGTAGGACGGTCACCCGGACATCTGCCACCGGTCTTCTCCTGTTCTCGGCACCGGCCGGACGCGCGGGCGCCCGAACCGTTTTCGACTGGATCCCTCTGGTCTTCGCGGCCTCTCTCGGCCCGTAGCGCATGCTACCGAGCCCACCGGCCCCCGCCGCACCGAGCCACGGGCGCCGGACGACGACGAAGGCCGGTCCGCAGCTGCGGACCGGCCTTCCCGGGTGTGGGCGATACTGGGTTCGAACCAGTGACCTCTTCGGTGTGAACGAAGCGCTCTCCCACTGAGCTAATCGCCCGGTGTTCTCCCGTGCCCCTCGGCACGAGAAGAACCATACAGGCCAGGGCACCTGACGTCCAAACCGGCTTTGGCCAGCCGTTCGTGGCCGCCCGGCGGGCCGCCCGTCAGCCGCCGCGCCGGCCCCGCGTCCAGGCCCGCAGACCGCGTTCGCCGGCCCGCATCATGGCGGCGTGGTTGGCCCGGAAGAAGGGCCGGGCGAGCGGGCCGAGCCGCGTCGGCAGGCCGCCGGTGACCACGCAGTCCTGGGCGTGGCAGGCCAACGTGCCGCCGCCGACCGGGACGAGCGACCAGCGCAGCCAGCCGTCCAGGTCGCCGGTGAGCCGGATCGCCAGCCGCCCGGCGTCGGGATCGCGCTCCGTCGCGCGCACCCCCACCCGCAGCTCGTGCGGCAACACGGAACGGAACCTGGCCCGGCCACTGTCCGGCCCGGTCCTGACCACCTCGCGGATCTGCGGCCACCAGCGCGGGTAGTCGGCCGGCTCGTCGAGCGCCGCGAACACCACCGGCGCCGGCGCGGCGACGCGCCAGACCCCGCCGAATTGGT
This sequence comes from Streptomyces chisholmiae, assembly GCF_031845445.1. NCBI lineage: Bacteria > Bacillati > Actinomycetota > Actinomycetes > Kitasatosporales > Streptomycetaceae > Streptomyces > Streptomyces chisholmiae. Next base: position 185,926 of record NZ_JAVREO010000013.1, read on the forward strand.
AACGGCTCCACCAGGTGTGCGTCATGCCGTCACTCTAGGCAGCGGCCCCTATCACGGCTCGCCCATTGGAATGACGTTAATGGGAGCAATGCGGGCAGACCGGTTTACAACCGACGGGTATGTGGCATCTCGATTTGGCCGACGTGCGAATCCCCGAGCGCACACTGAGCGAAAGGCCCTGGCGCTTATGAACACCACGGTCAGCTGCGAGCTGCACCTGCGCCTCGTTGTGTCGAGCGAGTCCTCACTACCTGTACCCGCGGGGCTGCGGTATGACACGGCGGATCCCTACGCCGTACACGCCACATTTCACACCGGAGCCGAAGAAACCGTCGAGTGGGTTTTCGCCCGCGACCTGTTGGCCGAAGGGCTGCACCGCCCGACGGGCACGGGAGACGTTCGGGTCTGGCCCTCCCGCAGCCATGGTCAGGGAGTCGTCTGCATCGCCCTCAGTTCCCCCGAGGGGGAGGCGTTGCTTGAGGCCCCGGCCCGAGCCCTGGAATCCTTCCTCAAGCGGACCGACGCCGCCGTGCCACCGGGCACGGAACACCGGCACTTCGACCTCGACACGGAGCTCTCCCACATCCTGGCCGAGAGCTGACGACCCGCCGGTCCCTCGCACCGTCTGAACTCGGGGCGACGGTGCGGGACCGGCGATACCCCCACAGCACGGCGCCGTCGCGGAGCAACCGCCCGCGGCGGCGTCGGCGCGTGCGCGGGGCGGCGGGACGGCGGCCGGCCGGCCTCACAGCCAGAACTGGTCATGCACCCCCGCGATCAGCAGCAGCGCGCCGATGACGCTCAGGAAGAGCATCAGCGGTGGCTGGGAGACGGCGAACAGGCAGCCCCTGGGCTCGGCGCCCGGCTCGGGCACGGGGTCGACGGGCTGCCGAGGCGGCAGGTGAACGGGATCGGGAGCGTGCTCCCCGGCGATGGGAGCGTGCCGCTCCCCGGTGATGTGGGCCATGACGCGGCGATCATGGCCCAGCGCGGCGCGGCGCCGCGATCAACGTGTCTCGTTCGCGCGGTAATCAGCGGTTTTCCCACCGGCCGCGCCATTCGTTGTGCTAGTCGTCCCAGCCGGGGCCGGGACGGCGGCGGTCAGATGCCGTGCTTCTTGAGGATGGCCTCGATGTCCGAGAAGTCGTCCGCCCCACCGGCGGCGGCCTTGCCGCCCTTGCCACCGCTGGCCGGCAGCGCCGGGGTGCTGGCACCGCGCGCGCTGACCGCCGGGGTGCCGGGCGCCGGCTGGGCGTCCCCGCCCCCGCCGCCGCGGCCGCGGTCGGCCAGCCGGGCCGAGACGAAGAGCACCAGCGCGAACCCGAGCACGCCGACGCCGGCCCAGGCCACCGGGTTGAACGTCATGTTGATGATCAGGCGCAGGATGCCCGTCATCGCGAGGCCGACCGGCACCAGCGACAGCGCCGCCAACCGCATCGCGGTGGCGTACCGGCGGCGCTTGGCCACCAGCAGCGAGACGCCCAGGCCGGCGGCGGACAGCAGGGTGCATGCAAGGCCAGTCAACATCTCTCCATCGTGCCGAACGGAATCCGCTCAGGCCAGCGTCCGGCCGTCGGATCAGGGAGATCTCCGGGTCCGTGGCGGATGGGAGACTGGTCGCCATGAACGAGACGACCGGTCACGCCGTGCTCGACGTGTGGTGTGACCTCCAGTGCCCCGACTGTCACCGGGCCGAGGAGGACCTGCGCGCGCTGGGCGAGCGGTTCGGGCCGGCGCTGGAGATCCGGCGCCGGCACTTCCCACTGCCCGGCCATCCGCACGCGATGGCGGCGGCGCAGGCCGCCGAGGAGGCGTACGCGCAGGGCCGGGGCGACGCGTACTGGACGGCGCTGCTGGGCCGGACCGCCGAGCTGGGGCGGCGCGGCGAGCCGGTGCTGCTGGACGTCGCCCGGGAGCTGGGCCTGGACGTGGCCGAGGTGGAGGGCGCGCTGATCGACGGCCGGCACCTGCTCCAGGTGGACGCCGACCACGCCGAGGGCAAGGCCCTGGGCGTGACGGGCACCCCGACCTACCTGATCGACGGCCAGCGGCTGGACGGCGGGAAGTCGCAGGAGGGGCTGCGGGAACGGATCGAGGGGATCGCCGAGCGGCTGCTGGCCGACGCCTGACCCACGGCTGACCGGGGCGGGCGGCTCGGGCCGGGCCTGGGCGGCGGCCTACCGCAGCGGCTTGCTGAGGTGGTGGCGGAGCGGCTGGTAGCCGAGGGAGACGGCGAGCCGGGTCGCCGGGAGGTTGCCGGCGAAGGCGTAGGCGGCCAGCCGCCCGGCGCCGCGCTCGGCCGCCAGCCGCTCGGCGTGCGCCAGCAGCGTGTGGCCGTGGCCGAGGCCCCGGTGCTCGGGGGCCACCCGCACGCCCATCACCACCGGGTCGCCGGTCGCCGCCTGGTCGGTGCGCGCCAGCCAACAGCTGCCGACCCGCACCCCGCGGTGCTCCAGGACCCGGGCCAGCACCCCGGGGGTGGCGAGCCCGGCGGGCAGCGCCGCCGCGGTGGCCGCGTGTGCCCGGAAGGCGGCCCACTCGCGCGGTACGCCGCGCTCGGTCCAGGCGGCGGCGTAGTGGGCGCGTTCGGCGGCCAGCCACTCCTGGTACTCGGCCTCGGTCAGCGCGCGCGGCCGGCTCTCCTCTGGCGGCGGGGGCGGCGGCTGGCCCAGGGCCTTGCCCAGGGTGCGGCCCCTGGTCGTGTAGCCCAGCGCGCCGGCCAGCCGCAGCGCGCCGGGCGCGCCGTCCGGGACGGTGATGTCGACCTGGCCGCAGCCCCAGTCCCGCAGCACCTCCTCGGCGGCCAGCGCGGCCACCGTGGCCCGGCCGCGCCGGCGTTCGGCGGGCTGCACGGTCAACTCCAGCAGGCGGCCGGCGTGGTGGGCGAAGCGGGCGTCGGTGGCCAGCCGGAGACCGCCGACCCGGCGGCCGTTGACGGTGATCGCGAAGGCCCGGCTCCGGCCCTGGTCCGCGGTGCGTTCCTCGGGTCCGGTGGGGCGCAGGGTGGTGGTCATCGCCGCATCCCTACCCAGCGGCGGCGGGTTTCGCTCCGGCCGCTCCTGGGCGGGTCGGCGCGGGGTCAGGGGTCGATGTCCTCGGCCGAGCGGGCGCGGAAGACGCGCAGCGCCTCCGTGGCGACCGGCCCGGGCGCGCCCGGCAGCTCCCGGTCGTCGACCCGGCGCACCGCCTGCACGTCCCGGGTGCTCGAGGTGAGGAAGATCTCATCGGCGAAGCGCAGGCAGTCCATCGGCAGCTCGGTCTCCTGGACGTCCAGCCACTCGACGACCAGCGCCCTGGTGACCCCGGCGAGGCAGCCGGCGGAGAGCGGCGGGGTGTGCGTCACGCCCTCCAGGACGACGAAGACGTTGGTGCCGGTGCCCTCGCAGAGCTGGCCGGCGTTGTTGCCGAACAGCGCCTCGGTGGCGGCCTGTTGGCGGGCGCGGGCGAGGGCCAGCACGTTCTCCGCGTAGGAGGTGGTCTTCAGGCCGGTGAGGGCGCCGCGCTCGTTGCGGGTCCAGGGGACGGTGATCACGGCCGTGCTCTCCGGCGGGGCCTTGGCCTCGGCGTGCGCCACCACCAGAGTGGGCTGGGCGTCGCCCCGGTCGGAGCCGAGCGGGGCGCGGCCCCCGGTGTAGGTGATCCGCAGCCGCCCGCGGTCCAGCGGGACCGCCTCCAGCACGGCGTGCGCCGCGCGGCTCACCTCGTCCCGGTCCGGCTCGGGCAGGCCGAGGCCGGCGGCCGAGACGGCCAGCCGGTCCAGGTGGCGGCGGAGCGCGAACGGCCGGCCGTGCTCGGTCTTGAGGGTCTCGAAGACCCCGTCGCCCACGGTGAGTCCGTGGTCGAAGACGGAGACCCGGGCGCTGTCCGCGTCCCGCAGCTCACCGTCCAGCCAGATCAGCGCCATCCCGGCTCCTTCGCCTCGCGTTCGTGCTGGTCTCTTCCGACTCCCCGGGCTCAGACGCTACCCGAAGGAGCCGCTCGGCCTTGAGCACCGTCTCGGCCCACTCGCCGGCCGGGTCGGAGTCCCAGGTGATGCCGGCGCCGGCGCCGAACCGCAGGTGCGGCCGGCCGGCGGCGCGGTCGATCCAGAAGGTGCGGATGCCGACCGCCAGTTCGCCGACGCCGCGGTCGGCGTCGACCCAGCCGACGCCGCCGCAGTAGGGCCCGCGGGGCGCCGTCTCCAGCCGCTCGATGACGCGCAGCGCGCTGGACTTGGGGGCGCCGGTGACCGAGCCGGGCGGGAAGGTGTGGGCCAGCAGCTCGGGCCAGCCGGCGTCCGGGCGGAGCCGGCCGGCGACCCGGGAGACCAGGTGGACCAGGCCCGGGTAGTCCTCGACGCCGAGCAGCTGGGGGACGGTGACGGAGCCGGGGACGCAGACCGCGCCGAGGTCGTTGCGGACCAGGTCGACGATCATCACGTTCTCCGCGCGGTCCTTGGGGAGCAGCAGCTCGGGGGTGCGGGCGGTGCCCTTGATCGGGCCGGACTCGACCAGGTCGCCGGTCCGCCGCAGGTACAACTCCGGGGAGGCGGTGGCGATCTCGGCGCCGTGCGCGGGCAGCCGGACGCAGCCGGCGTGCCGGGCGGGGTGCCGGCCGGCGAGCCGGGCGTGCAGCGCGTCGATGTCGGCGTCCGGGTCGGGCAGCGGGGCGGACAGCACCCGGCAGAGGTTGGCCTGGTAGACCTCGCCGCTGGCGATCCGGGCGCGGATCTCGGCGACGGCGGCCAGGTAGCCGGCGCGGTCCAGGGAGCTGCGCCAGGCGTCGGGGGCCGGACCGTGCCAGGGGCGGGCCGGCGGCTCGGCCGGGGCCCGCCGGACGGTGGCGAACCGGGCGCACAGCAGCCGGCCCTCGAAGTCGGCCACCACCGCCCACCAGCCGCTGGAGTCCAGCGCCGCGGGGTCGTCGGTGACGTCCACCAGCTCCGTGGCGAGGAAGCTGCCGAATCGGGCAAGCGGAGGGGCTTCGCGCATATGTGCGAGTTTAGGTGGGGCCCCGACGGGAGGTGAGTTTGAGCTGGCCGTTGGATCCGCTAGAGTTCATGACGTCGCCGGGTCACACCGGATCCGGACGGCGACTGCGGACGTAGCTCAGTTGGTAGAGCATCACCTTGCCAAGGTGAGGGTCGCGAGTTCGAATCTCGTCGTCCGCTCGAAGAGGGCACCCAACCCTCATTCGGTGGAGTGGCCGAGAGGCGAGGCAACGGCCTGCAAAGCCGTCTACACGGGTTCAAATCCCGTCTCCACCTCGGACGATTAGCTCAGCGGGAGAGCGCTTCCCTGACACGGAAGAGGTCACTGGTTCAATCCCAGTATCGTCCACTGGGTCCGCGAGGACCCGCCCGCGCGATTAGCTCAGCGGGAGAGCGCTTCCCTGACACGGAAGAGGTCACTGGTTCAATCCCAGTATCGCGCACCAGCCGGAAGGCCGGGGTCCAGCGGACCCCGGCCTTCCGTCGTTCCCGGTCCGACGCGCGAGCACGAGAAGAATGCCCGGGCGGCTCCCCAGCCGCCCGGGCACATAGCCGTCCGCCTCCCCGTCCCCACGGGGTTGTGTGCCGGTTGTCCCCGACCCGGGCCGCTCTCCCAGGTCCGGGGCGCCGCTCAGCGCCCCAGTGTGCCGGCCACGGACGACGCCTGGGTGACGACGGCCTCGATGCCGCCGGTCAGAAACGCCAGAGTGAACGCCAGCGGCAGCACCATCGCGGCCGCCACCAGCGGATGCCGACGATCGGCCGGACGGGCCGCCCGCTGTGCCGTCATCTGTGTCATCTCCGGTCTCCAGTTCGTCTGTTGGGCAGCGACGGACGGGTGACCTCGGGGGACGGCTCGTGCGCCCGTCGCTGCACGACAATCGTAGGCAGCGCGGCCACCCCGGCACGTCAACCTGGTGTACCGGACTCGGGGCCTCCCCCAGGATGACGGCGGGCCGGCCCACCTACTCCTCAGGGTGGACAAGCGCCGCACGGAGCCAAGGGTTTGCCCCCAGGGGGGTGCGGAACGTCACCGCGTGAGCGGCGGACCGTCACGACCCGGGGGAACGTCCGCACGGCACGCGCGGGCCTCGCCCCGCTGGCGGGTCCGAGTCCGTAAGCTGAGGCCATTCACAAGCACCCGGCAGCGAGGTGGACATGGCGATGATGCGGCTCCGGCGCGAGGACCCGCGAGTCGTTGGGGCCTTCCGGCTGCACCGCCGGTTGGGTGCCGGCGGCATGGGTGTCGTGTACCTGGGGTCGGACCGCCGGGGCCAGCGGGTCGCCCTCAAGGTGATCAGACCCGACCTGTCGGAGGACCAGGAGTTCCGCTCCCGGTTCGCCCGCGAGGTGTCGGCGGCCCGGCGGATCAGGGGCGGCTGCACCGCCCGGCTGGTCGCGGCCGACCTGGAGGCCAGCCGGCCCTGGTTCGCCACCCAGTACGTGCCCGGGCCCTCGCTGCACGACCGGGTGCTGGAGCACGGCCAGCTGTCGGCCGCCGAGACGGCGGCGGTCGGCGCCGCGCTGGCCGAGGGGCTGGTCGCGGTGCACGAGGCCGGGGTGGTGCACCGGGACCTCAAGCCGTCCAACATCCTGCTCTCCCCCAAGGGCCCACGGATCATCGACTTCGGCATCGCCTGGTCCACCGGCGCCAGCACCCTGACCCACGTCGGCACGGCGGTCGGCTCCCCCGGCTTCCTCGCCCCCGAGCAGGTCCGCGGGCAGGGCGTGACGCCGGCCAGCGACGTGTTCTCGCTGGGCGCCACGCTGGCCTACGCGGCCCTCGGCGACTCACCCTTCGGACAAGGCAGTTCGGAGGTCATGCTCTACCGCGTGGTGCACGAGGAGCCGCAACTGGACGGCGTGCCGTCGGCGTTGGCGCCGCTGCTCCGCACCTGCCTGGCCAAGTCGCCGGAGGAGCGGCCCAGCACCATGCAGCTGTCGCTGCGGCTCAAGGAGATCGCCGCCCGGGAGGCGCGCGGTGTGCCGCAGCCGACCCGGCGGCAGCGGGTCGCGGTCAGCGCGGCCGAGCGCCCGCCGGCGCCGGCCGTGGCGGACGCGCCGGCCGGCGCCGGCGAGCGCGGCGCTGCGGCCGGCGAGCGGGCCGGGCGTCGGCGGCCCCGGCCGCCGGCCCAGGCCAGGCGCCGGCCCACCGGGTCGGCCGCCCGCCGGGCGGCGGACCAACGGCTGCTGCGGCAGCGGGTGTTCGTCTTTGTCACGGTGACGCTGCTGGTCACGCTGGGGATCAGCCTGGCGCAGGGCTGCCAGGGCCCGCTCTGAGTCCGAGGCGGCCCGGCGGCGCCGGGGCGCCGGTCACCGGGTGACCGAGCGGGCCAGCCGGAAGCCGACGTCGTCCACCCGGAAGGTCGGGTGGCTGCGGCGGCGGGCGGCGGCCCGGATGCTCCAGTGCTCGTCGAACCAGCCGCCGCCGCGCAGCACCCGGTACGCGCCGTAGACCTCGGGGTCGTAGCGGTCCCAGCACCAGTCCCAGACGTTGCCGAGCAGGTCGTGGAAGCCCCAGGCGTTGGGGCGTCGGCCGCCGACCGGGTGCGGGCGCTCGCCGGAGTTCTCCCGGTACCAGGCGATCTCGGCCAGCGGCCCGTAGTGCGGGCCCTCGGTGCCGGCGCGGCAGGCGTACTCCCACTCGGCCTCGGTCGGCAGCCGGTAGCCGTCGGCCGAGTGGTCCCAGCGCACCTCGCCTTCGGCGTCGCCGGCGTCGGCCGGGTCGCCCGCCGGGTCGTCGGGGAGGTGGTAGGCGGGAGTGCGGCCGGCGCGGGCGGAGAGCGCGTTGCAGAACCGGACGGCGTCCCACCAGGAGACGCTCTCCACCGGCAGCTGGTCGCCGTGGGCGGCGCTCGGCCGGGTGCCGGTGATCGCCGCGTACTGGGCCTGGGTGACCGGGGTGGCGGCCAGTTCGTAGGGCGCCAGCGCCACCTCCCAGCGGCTCCGGGTGCGCCGGTCCGTGAGGGTGACCCGGCCGGCGGGGACGGTGATCATGCGGACGGGTTCGATCGGTTCGGCGGGGACGGTCCGTTCGGTGGGGACGGTCCGTTCGGCGGGGACGGTCCGTTCGGCGGGCCGCTCGGGCGTGGCGGTCATCGGGCGCCGACCCAGCCGAGCAGGTCGTCGGTGAGCCACTCGCCCTCGGTGCCCGGGTCGGCGCCGAGCGCGCCGAGGTCGACCCGGTGGACCGCGGTCCGGTCCCGGCCGTGGCGCCGCATGAGGTAGCCGCCGCCCCCACTGTCGTCGCCGACCAGCACCCAGTGCGGGGCGTACCGGGGCACCTCGAAGGTGGCGTTGCGCTCCTGGATGGTGTGCGGGCCGTAGAGGTGGCGGCCGTCGGGCCTGAGCACGCCGGGGGTGGCCCGCCACAGCCGCGCCACGGTGGGGTTGGGGCCCTCCCGCAGGCCGAGGGCGAGGGCGGTGCGCACCGCGAGGAAGCCGGCAAAGGAGTCGGCGACCCGCTCCTCCTCGCCGGTGAGGTGGTCCCGGCGGATTACCGGGCACTCCCGGCCCGTCCACTGGTCGAGGGCGAAGGAGTAGCTGTCGCCGCAGTCGCTCGCCGGCAGGAAGGCGAGCCGGTCCCCGGTGCGGGCCCGGGTGAGGTCATCCGGCGCGGCGGCCGGGTCGGGTTCGTCGGCCGGCTCGGGCGGCGGTGGTGGGACGGTGGTCAGCACCGAGGCGCCGTCGATCCGGCCCTGGCCGTGGGTGGCCAGCCACCAGCGGAAGGAGGCCGGCAGCGGGCCGATGACCGCCTCGGCGTCGCTGATCGCCACCGAACTCCGGCCACGGCCGGGCCAGGTGTGGACCGCCGGTGAGGTCGCGACGAGTTCGGCCAGGAGCTCCAGATCGGGAACCATGGTCGGGACTCTGTCACAGCCGGGTGCGCGGCCGGCCGGAGGGCACCCGGGGGCCGCCGCGTGGGTCGGCCGGGGGCGGGCAGCGGACGGGCGCCCAAGCGGTCGGGACGGGCGCGGGACCGGGCGGGACGGGCCCGCCGGAAGCGCTTTCCCGGCATCGAGTTTCGGCCGATTAAAAGTTTCATGCACATGCCAGATGCATGACCCGTGTGTTGACGGGGTGTGACGCGCGGTGAAAGCCCCTCGTACAGGCCGGGCTTCGGCTGGCGGCCACCGCCATCAGTAGACAGAGCGTCACGTCGAAAGATCGCTGGGTGGTTGACCGCGGCCGGTCTACGCGCGTGTAATTCCGGGGTCCCCCCATGAGCTGAACCCCCCTGTCCCCCCATCGCGACATCGGGAGTGTCATGCGATCCCCGAAGTTCGGCGTTTCCCCCACCCCTCCCCGTCCCCCGCTGGTGGTCGCCGTCAGCCCGGCGCACCGCCCCTCGCCCCGGCTGACCGCCGCCGCCGTCCGGGCCGGCGCGCTCGGCGTGCTGGAACTGCCGGACCACGATCCGGCCGGCGCCGCCGAGGCGCTGGCGGTGACCTGCCGCTGGGCCGGCCGACCGTTCGGGGTGCGGGTGCGCCCCGGCTGCCCGGTCGCCCCCGACGAGCTGCCGGACCTCGTGGGGACCGTGCTGCTCGCCGACCCGGCACGCTCGCCGGCGGACTTCCCCGGCCGCCGGGTGCTGGTCGAGGTCACCGAACTCGACGCCGCCCGTGCGGCGTTGGCGCGCGGCGCGGACGGGCTGCTGGCCCGGGGCGCCGAGGCCGGCGGCGCCGTCTCCGAGTTGAGCAGCTTCGTGCTGCTCCAGCGGTTGGTCTCCCAGCTGCCGGAAAACGTTCCCATCTGGGCCTGGGGCGGCATCGGCCCGCACGCCGCGGCCGCCGCGCTGATCGGCGGCGCGACCGGCGTGGTGCTGGACACCCAACTCGCCCTGCTGGACGAGGCGGAGCTGCCGGCTGACCTCGCCGAGACGCTGGCGGCCTGCGACGGCTCGGAGTCCACGCGGCAGTTCGGGCACCGGGTGCTGCCGGTCCGGCGCGGCCGGCCGAGCAGCCCGCCGGGCGACGCCGCCGAGCTGGCGGCGCGGCTCGCCGACCCGGCGGGCGACCTGCTGCCGGTCGGTCAGGACGCTTTCCTGGCAGCGGAGTTCGCGGCCCGCTGGGCCACCGTGCGGGACGTGGTCCGGGGCGTGCGGGCGGCCGTGGCCGCCGCGGTGCGCGCGGACGGCGCGGCGGCCGGACTGGCCGCTGACGGGCCGGCCGCCCGCCGGCTGGGCACCACGCTGCCGGTGGTCCAGGGGCCGATGACCCGGGTGAGCGACCAGGCCGGGTTCGCGGCCGAGGTGGCCGGGGCCGGCGGGCTGCCGTTCCTGGCGCTGGCGCTCTCCGACGCGGAGCGGACCCGGGAGCTGCTGACCGCGACCAGGGACGCCGTGGGCGCGGCGCCGTGGGGCGTCGGCATCCTGGGCTTCGCCGAAGAGGATGTGCGCGAAGGCCAGTTGGCGGTGGTGCGGGAGCTGGCGCCGAGCCACGCGATCATCGCCGGCGGCCGGCCGGCGCAGGCCGCCGCCCTGGAGGAGGCCGGCATCGCCGCCTTCCTGCACGTGCCGTCGCCGGGGCTGCTGCGGCAGTTCCTGGCGGCCGGGGCACGGCGGTTCGTCTTCGAGGGCGCCGAGTGCGGCGGGCACATCGGGCCCCGGCACAGCTTCCCGCTCTGGGAGGCGCAGGTCGGGGTGCTGCTCGAACACCTGAAGCGGGCGCCGGGCGAGGAGTTGACGGTGCTGCTGGCCGGCGGCGTGCACGACGAGCGGTCGGCGGCGATGGCCGCCGCGCTGGCCGCCCCGCTGACCGAGGCGGGGGTGGCGGTGGGCCTGCTGATGGGCACCGCCTACCTGTTCACCGAGGAGGCGGTGGCCACCGGGGCGATCCGACCCGGCTTCCAGCGTCAGGTGGTGGCGGCCACCGGCACCGACGTGCTGCACACCGCGCCCGGCCACGCGACCCGGTGCGCGAGCAGCCCGTTCGCCACCGAGTTCGGCCGGTTGCGGGAGCGGCTGCGGGCCGACGGGGTGGCGGACCGGGAGATCTGGGAGCGGCTGGAGCGGTTCAACGTGGGCCGGCTGCGGCTGGCCAGCAAGGGCGTCGAGCGGGTGGGCGAGGCGCTGCGCCCGGTGGACGAGGAACGGCAGGCCGCCGAGGGCATGTTCATGGCCGGCGACGTGCTGGCGCTGCGCGACGAGGTGACCACGCTGGCCCGGCTGCACCGGTCGGTGACCGCGGACGCGGCCGGCTTCGCCCGCGAGCGGGCCGCCCGACTCCGGACGGACGAGCGGCTGTTCCCGGCCGAGGCGCGACCCGAGCCGCCGGCGCCGCTGCGGGTCGCCGTGGTCGGCATGGCGGGCATGTTCCCCGGCGCCGAGGACCTGTCCGCCTTCTGGTCGAACATCCTGGCCAACCGGGACAGCGTCACCGAGGTGCCGCCCGAGCGGTGGGACCCGGAGCGGTACTACGCGCCGGACGGGGACGGCGAGCGGTCCGCCTCCAAGTGGGGCGGCTTCCTACCGGACATCCCGTTCGACGCGTTGCGGTACGGCATCCCGCCGGCGTCGCTGGCCAGCATCGAGCCGGTGCAGCTGCTGGCGCTGGAGGCGGCCAGGCGGGCGCTGGCGGACGCCGGCTACGCCGGGGCGGGCCACGACCACCGGCACACCTCGGTGGTCTTCGGCGCCGAGGCGGGCAGCGACCTGTCCAACGCCGGGGTGCTGCGGGCGGTGCTGCCCGCCTACACCGGCACGCTGCCGGCCGGCCTGGACGAGCAGTTGCCGCGGCTGACCGAGGACTCCTTCCCCGGGGTGCTGGCCAACGTGATCGCCGGCCGGATCGCCAACCGGCTGGACCTGGGCGGCGCCAACTACACGGTGGACGCGGCCTGCGCCTCCTCGCTGGCGGCGGTGGACGTGGCCTGCAAGGAGCTGTCGGCCGGCACCAGCGACCTGGTGGTGTGCGGCGGGGCCGACCTGCACAACGGGATCAACGACTACCTGCTCTTCTCCTCGGTGCACGCGCTGTCGCCGGCCGGCCGGTCGGCGACCTTCGACCGGAGCGCGGACGGGATCGCGCTGGGCGAGGGCGTGGCCTGCGTGGTGCTGAAGCGGCTGGCCGACGCGGAGCGGGACGGGGACCGGATCTACGCGGTGATCGACGGGGTGGGCAGCGCCAGCGACGGGCGGGCGCTGGGGCTGACCGCGCCCCGCCCCGAGGGCCAGCGCGAGGCGCTGTCCCGGGCCTACGCCAACGCCCGGGTGACGCCGGCCGAGGTGGGCCTGGTGGAGGCGCACGGCACCGGCACCGAGGTCGGCGACCGCACGGAACTGGCCACGCTGACCCGGGTGTTCGAGGAGTCCGGGGCGGTGCCCGGAAGTTGTGTGGTGGGCTCGGTCAAGTCCCAGATCGGGCACACCAAGTGCGCGGCCGGGCTGGCCGGGCTGATCAAGGCGGCGCTGTCGCTGCACCACGGGGTGCGCCCGCCGACGTTGCACGTCTCGGAGCCCAACGCGGCCTGGGACGCGGAGACCAGCCCGTTCGCCTTTCACGACCGGGCGCTGCCGTGGGCGGCCGAGCCGGCGCGCCGGGTCGCCGGGGTCAGCGCCTTCGGTTTCGGCGGCACCAACTTCCACGTGGTGCTGCGTGGTTGGCAGCAGGCGCCGCCGGCGCACGGCCATCACCACTGGCCGGCCGAGCTGTTCGTCTTCCGGGGCGCGACCCCGGAGGCCGCGCGGCGGGCGGTCGGCGCGCTCGCCGAGCTGGTGTCGGAGGACGCCGGGTGGCGGCTGCGGGACTACGCCCGGCACGCCGGCCGTCGGGCGGACGCGGCGGGCAGCCGTGGCGAGCCGGTGCGACTGGCCCTGGTGGCCCGGGACCTGCCGGAGCTGACCGCACTGCTGGCGCGGGGCGCGGCCGGGGAGCACGCGCCGGGCGACGGCCTCTACCAGGCGGAGCCGGGCGAGACGACCGCCGGCGAGCTGGCCTACCTGTTCCCCGGGCAGGGTTCGCAGCGGCCCGGGATGCTCGCCGAACTGCTGGTGGCCTTCCCCGAGTTCCAGCGCACGCTGCAACTCGGCGCGCGCTGGTCGGCGGCGCTCTACCCGCCGGCCGCCTTCGACGCGGCCGGCGCACAGCGGCAGAAGGCCGCCATCACCGACACCGCCGTCGCCCAACCAGCCCTGGGCATTGTCGAGTTGGCGGCCGTGGAACTGCTGGACGCGCTGGCCGTGACGCCCCGGGCCGCGGCCGGTCACAGCTACGGCGAGCTGGTGGCGCTGGGCGCCGCCGGGGTGCTCGGCCCGGCGGACGTGCTGACCGCCAGCGCGGCCCGGGCCGCCGCCATCCTGGACCAGGTGCGGGACGGGGACCCGGGCACCATGGCCGCGGTGAACGCCACCGCCGACGACGTCGAGGCGGTGCTGCGCGCCGACCCCGAGCTGGCCGAGGTCACCGTCGCCAACCACAACGCGCCCCGGCAGACCGTGGTCTCCGGGCCGAGCCCGGCGGTGACCCGGGCCGGGGAGGCGCTGCGCGCGGCCGGCCACACCGTCCGGGGCCTGCCGGTGGCCTGCGCGTTCCACCACCCGCTGGTGGCCGGCGCCGGCGACGCCTTCGCCGGGCACCTGGCCCGGGTACCGGTCGGCGAGGCACGGTTCCCGGTCTGGTCGAACGCCTCGGCCGCGCCCTACCCGGCGGAGCCGGCGGCGGTGCGGGCCACCCTGGCCGGGCAGTTGGGCGCGCCGGTGCGGTTCGTGGCGCAGATCGAGGCGATGTACGCGGCCGGGGTCCGGGTCTTCCTGGAGGTCGGGCCGGGCCGGGTGCTGAGCCGGCTGGTCGGCGACATCCTCGGCGACCGGCCGCACCGCACCGTGGCGCTGGACGGCGGCCGGCCCGCCGGGCTGCCGGCACTGCTGCACGCGCTGGCCCAACTCGCCGTGGCCGGCGTCGAGTTGCGCACCGCCCGGCTGTTCAGGGGCCGGGACGCGGTCGATCCGGCGACCGCGCCGCCCCGCGAGACCCCCCGCTGGACCGTGAACGGCTGGCAGGTCCGGCAGGCCGACGGCACCCCGGTGCCCGGCGCCCTCCAACCCCCACGCGACCTCCTGGAGCCCCTCGTGTCCCAGTCCCCGCCGCCCCAGTCGTCCGGCTCCGACGCGCTGATCGCCGACTTCCTGCGCAGCAGCCGGGAGTTGGTGAGCGCGCAGCGCGACGTGCTGCTGAGCTACCTGCAGGCGGCGCCCGGCGCCGGGGCGCTGCCGCCGGTGGCGGCGCCGGTGCTCCCGGTGCCGCTGGCGCTGCCCGCGCCGGCGCCCGCGGCGGCGGTGGTGGCCGAGCCGGCGCCGGGCGCGGCGGCCGAGCGGCCGGTCCCGGTGCTGGAGACCGTCCTCGCCGTGGTCGCCGAACGCACCGGCTACCCCACCGAAATGATCGAACCCACCCTCGACCTCGAAGCCGACCTCAGCATCGACTCCATCAAACGCACCGAGATCATCGGCGAACTCGCCACCCGCCTCAACCTCCCCACCCACCACACCACCGACCTCGAACACCTCACCACCGCCCGCACCGCCGCCACCCTCGCCGAACTGCTCAGCCAGGGGACCGCCACCCCCGAGCCGGCGACCTCGGCGACCCCGCCGGCGACCCCGCCGGCGGGTGCCCAACCGGAGGTGGTGGCGCCCCGGCGGCTGGAGTTCGGCGAGCGGGAGCTGCCGGCCGGGGGCGGGCCGGTGACCGGCCGGGTCACCCTGGTCGGGGACGAGGGCCCGCTGGCCGCCGCGTTGACCGCCCGGCTGGCGGCCGTCGGGGTCGCCACCGAGCGGGTCGCGGCCGGCGAGCCGGTCGACCGGCCGGAGACGGTGGTGCTGCTGGCGCCGTGGGCGGACCGGGAGTTCGCCCTGCCGGAGGTCTTCGCCGAGGTGCGGGACCTGCTGGCGGCCGGCCCCAAGCGGCTGCTCGCCGTCGAGCGGCGGGACGCGCCCAGCGGACTGCGCGGGTTCTTCCGCTCCGTGGACCGGGAGTACCCGGAGCTGGCCGCCACCCTGCTCCAGGTGCCCGGCGACACCGCCGCCGAGGGGGTGGCCGAGTGGGTGGCCGCCGAACTCGGCGCGCGGGAGTCGGCGCCCGTGGTGTGGGCGGGCCCGGACGGCCGGCGGGCGCCCGAGCTGGTGCTGACCGGCCTCGGGCCGGTCGCCGCCCGGGGTGCCGGGCCGGCCGGCGACGGGGTCGCCGAGGCCCAGGCGCTGGGCCTGGACCGGTCGTCCGTGGTGCTGCTGATCGGCGGGGCGCGGGGCATCACCGCCCGGTTCACCCGGTCGTTGGCCGCCGCGGCCGGCTGCCGGATCGAGCTGGTCGGCCGGACCCCGGCGCCGGAGGGGCCGGAGGACCCGGCGACGGCCGGTGCCGCCACCCGGGCCGAGCTGCGTGCGGTGTTCCTGGCCCGGAAGGCGGGCTCGCCGGCCGAGATCGAGCGCGCGGTGTCCGCCGTGCTGGCCGAGCGCGAGGTGCGGGCCACCCTGGCCGAGGTGTCCCGGCTGGGCGGCAGCGCGCACTACCGCTGCCTGGACGTGCGGGACGAGGAGGCGGTGCGGGGCGCCGTCAAGCAGGTGTACGCCGAGCACGGCCGGCTGGACGGGGTGGTCTACGCGGCCGGCGTGATCGAGGACCGGCTGGTGGCGGAGAAGGCGCCGGAGTCGTTCCGCCGGGTCTTCGCCACCAAGGTCGACGGGGCCCGGGTGCTGCTGGACGCGCTGGGTGAACTGTCCACGCCGCCGGCGTTCGTGGTGCTCTTCGGCAGCATCGCGGCGGCGCTCGGCAACCGGGGGCAGAGCGACTACGCGGCGGCCAACGACGCGCTGCAGGCCCTGGGCCACGGCTGGTCGGGGGCCGGGCGGCGAGCGCTGACCGTGCACTGGGGCCCGTGGGCGCCGGACGAGGTCGGCGGCGGCATGGTGACGCCTGAGCTGGCCAGGTCCTACGCGGAGCGTGGCATCAAGCTGATCGACCCGGAGGAGGGCCCGCTCGCCCTGCTGCGGGAGCTGGCCTGGGGTTCCGCCGCCGGACACGCGGTGGTCTACACCGCGTCCGGGTGGTGACCGCCGTGCCGAGCCGGTCGCCGGTCGCGATCGTGGGCATGTCGGTGCTACTGCCCGGGGCGCCGGACCTGGCGACCTACTGGGCGAACATCCAGGGCGGCGTGGACGCGGTGACCGAGGTGCCGCCGGGGCGTTGGGACCCCCGGTACTACGCGCCCGGCGGGGCGGCCGGCCGGGCCGACCAGGTGTACTGCCGGCGCGGCGGCTTCGTGGACGGGCACGCGCTGGTCGACCCGGCGGGGCTCGGTGTGATGCCGAACTCGGTGCCGGGGACCGAGCCGGACCAGCTGATCGCCCTCCAGGTGGCGCACCGCGCGCTGCGGGACGCGGGCGGTGCGGCCGGACTGCCGGCCGACCGGTCCCGGGTCGGGGTGATCCTGGGCCGGGGCGGCTATCTCACGCCGGCGCTGGCCAGGTTGGACCAGCGGGTCAGGACCGCCGGCCAACTGGTTCACACCCTGGGCGAGTTGCTGCCGGAGCTGGCGCCGGAGCGGCTGGCGGAGATCCGGTCGGCGTTCGTCGAGCGGCTGGGCCCCGAGCGGCCGGAGGCGGCGATCGGGCTGGTGCCGAACCTGGCGGCGTCCCGGGTGGCCAACCGGCTCGACCTGCGCGGCCCCGCCTACACGGTGGACGCGGCCTGCGCCTCCTCGCTGATCGCCGTCGACCACGCGGTCCGCGAACTCGACGCCGGGGCCTGCGACCTGATGCTGGCCGGCGGCGTGCACCACTGCCACGACATCACCCTGTGGAGCGTGTTCAGCCAGCTGGGCGCGCTCTCCCGCAGCGAGCGCAGCCGCCCGTTCCACCGGGAGGCGGACGGGGTGCTGATCGGCGAGGGCACCGGCGTGGTGGTGCTCAAGCGGCTGGCGGACGCGGAGCGGGACGGCGACCGGGTCTACGCCGTGCTGCGCGGCACCGGGGTGGCCAGCGACGGCCGGTCGGCGAGCCTGCTCAACCCGGACCCGGGCGGGCAGGCGCGCGCGGTGCGGCAGGCGTGGCGGGCGGCCGGCCTCGACCCGACCGCGCCGGACGCGGTGGGCTTCCTGGAGGCGCACGGCACCGGCACGCCGGCCGGCGACGCGGCCGAACTGGCCACCCTGGCGGAGGTGTTCGGGCCGGCCGACGGGCCACGGGCGGCGGTCGGCTCGGTCAAGTCGATGATCGGGCACACCATGCCGGCGGCCGGCGTCGCCGGTCTGGTGAAGGCCGCGCTGGCGCTGCACCACCGGACGCTGCCGCCCACCCTGCACTGCGAGGACCCGCATCCGGCGCTGGCCGCCACCCGGTTCGCGCCGCTGGCCGAGGCGGCGCCCTGGCCGGAGCCGGCCTCGGGGGCGCCGCGCCGGGCCGGGGTGAACGCCTTCGGCTTCGGCGGCATCAACGCGCACGTCGTGCTGGAGGAGGCGCCGGCCCGGGTCGGCGCGGCCGCCACCCGGCCGGTGGTCCGGGTGACCGGCGAGCCGGAGCCGGTGCTCCGGCTGGCGGCCGAAGGGCCCGAGGCGCTGGCCGACCTGCTGACGGCGGACGACGCCACGGTGCTGGCCGCCGGGCTGGACGAGCGGCGCGCGGCCGAGGCCGGCCCGGCCCGGCTGGGCGTGGTGGCGCCGGACGCGCGGCGGCTGCGGCTGGCCCGCAAGGCGGTGGCCCGGGGCACGCCGTGGCGGGGCCGGAACGACGTGTGGTTCGCGCCCCGGCCGCTGCTGGGGCCCGGCGGCGGGCGGACCGCGTTCGTCTTCCCCGGCCTTGAGGCCGAGTTCGCCGCCAACTCCCGTGAGCTGACGGACTGGTTCGGGCTGCCGGCCACCCCGGACGACGTGACGGTGGGGGACGTCGGACGGCACGGCGCCGCCGTCTTCCAGCTGGGCCGCACCCTGCACGAGGCGCTGCGCCGGCTGGGCGTGGTGCCGGACGCGCTGGCCGGGCACAGCCTCGGCGAGTGGACGGCGATGGCCTGCGGCGGGATGCACGCGCCCGGCGAGGTGGACGCCTTCCTGCGCTCCTTCGACCCGGACGCGCTGCGGGTGCCGGGGCTGGTCTTCGCGGCGGTCGGCATGCCGGCCGACGAGCTGCTGGCCGAGCTGGCCGACCGGGACGACGTGGTGCTCTCGCACGACAACGCGCCCCGGCAGGCCATGGTGTGCGGCCCGGAGCCGGCGGTCGATGAGCTGTTGACCCGGCTGCGCGGGCGCGGGGTGATCTGCCGGGCGCTGCCGTTCCGGTCCGGCTTCCACACCCCGATGCTGGCGCCGTACCTGGAGCCGATCCGGCGGGCGGCCGAGGCCTACGCGCTGGGGCCGCAGGCGGTGCCGGTGTGGTCGGCGACCACCGTCGCCCGCTACCCGGACCAACCGGCTGCGGTGCGGGAGCTGTTCGTCCGGCACCTGGTGGAGCCGGTCAGGTTCCGGCCGCTGGTCGCGGCGCTGCACCGGTCGGGGGTGCGGGCCTTCGTCCAGCTGGGGCCCGGGCAGTTGGGCTCGTTGATCGAGGACACGCTGGCCGACGAGGAGCGGCTGGTGGTCTCCGCGCACAGCGCGGGCCGGGACGCCCTGGCGCAGGCGCGCCGGGTGGTCACCGCGCTGTGGGCGAACGGCGCCAGCCCCGATCCGGCGCCGTTGGCCGATCGGGAGCTGGCCCGGCGGCCGGCCGGTGCCGCCAGGTCATGGGTGCGGCTCGACCTGGACGGTGGGCTGGTGTCGCTGGGAGCGGCGGCCCGTTCGGCGGTGGCGGGCGGCGGCGCGCCGGCCGCCGCCGACGGGCCGTTGGCCCGGCTCGGCGCGCTGCGCGAACGGCACCCGGTGGCGGCGGAGTTGAGCGCGCTGCTGAGCCAGACGGCGGAGGCCGCGGCCGAGTTGCTGCGGGTCGGCGCGGGGGCCAGGCCGGCCGGCGGGGCGCCGCCGGCCGCGTCCCCGGCTCCCCCGACTCCCCCGGTGCCCCCGCCGCCGGCCGGGCGGCCGGTGGCGCCGCCCTCGCTGCGGGTGGGGGTGCGGGAGATGCCCTACCTGGTGGACCACTGCTTCTTCCGGCAGCGCCCCGGCTGGCCCGAGGTCGGCGACCGCTGGCCGGTGGTCCCGGCCACCACGGTGCTGCACCACATCGGCCGGATCGCCGAGGGGCTGGCGCCCGGGCGCCGGGTGACGGCGCTCCGCCAGGCCCGGCTGACCCGCTGGATCGAGGCCGAGCCGGCCCGCGAACTCCCCCTGGCGATCCGGGAGTCAGGACCCGGCCGGTGGGAAGTCAGGCTGACCGGCTACGCGCAGGCCGAGGCGGTGACCGCCGCCGACTACCGGCCGGCACCGGCCCGTTGGCACTTCGACCCGGCCACCGAACGCCGCCCCGAGTTGACGGCACGTCAACTCTACGACGAGCGGTGGATGTTCCACGGCCCGGCGTTCCAGGGCGTCACCGAGCTGACCGCGCTCGGCGAGCGACACGTGCGCGGGGTGATCACCACCCCGGCGGCCCCCGGCGCGCTGCTGGACAACGCCGGCCAGGTGCTCGGCTACTGGATCATGGCCACCCAGCCGGAACGCACCACGGTGCTGCCGACCGGGATGGCCGAGATCACCTTCCACGGCCCGCACCCGGCGGCCGGCGAGCCGGTCGAGTGCCTGGTCCGGATCACCGGGCTGGACGCCGGCAGCCTGGTCGCCGACGTCCAACTCGTCCGCGCCGGCCGGGTCTGGGCCCAGGTGACCGGCTGGACGGACCGCAGGTTCGACACCGACCCCGGCATCCGGGCGATGGACCGCTACCCCGGCTCGCACACCCTGGCCACCGTGATGGACGGCGGCTGGACCCTGGTGCACGAGCGCTGGCGCGACCCGGCCACCCGGGAGCTGCTGATGCGGAACGTGCTCGGCGGCCCGGAGCGCGCCCGCTACCAGGCGCTCTCACCGGCCAGGCAACGGCAGTGGCTGCTGGGCCGGATCGCCGCCAAGGACGCGGTGCGCGGCCTGCTGTGGGCCGAGGGCGTCGGCGAGGTCTACCCGGCCGAGGTCGAGCTGCGCAACGACCCGGCCGGCCGGCCGGTGGCGCACGGCCGGCACGGGCGCGCCCTGGGCGCGTTGACGGTCTCCGTGGCGCACCGGGCCGAGGCCGGGGTGGCGCTCGCCCGGCGCGGCCCGGCCGGCATCGACATCGAGGAGATCGTGGACCGCCCGGCCGGCACCGTCGAGACCGCCTGCGGGCCGGCGGAACGCGCCCTGCTGGCCCGGCTGACGGCGGCCGAACCGGCCCTGGCCGCCGAGTGGTTCACCCGGTTCTGGGCCGCCAAGGAGGCGGTCGCCAAGGCCCGAGGCACCGGTCTTGGCGGCCGGCCGGCCGCCTTCGCCGTGGTCGCCGCCGAGCCGGACGGGCTGCGGCTGTCCGTCGCGGGCGACACCCACCTGGTGCGCGTGCGCCGGGTCGAGAACCCCCCAGGGCTGCCCGCCCGCGCCTACGTCGTGGCCTGGACGGCCGAGGCGGACGGCACCTCCCCCACCGAGATCAGGAGCACCCCCCATGACTGACACCACCGGCACCGCGCCGGCCCCGACCCCCGAGGCGGTGTTCGATGACATCACCCGCGTGCTGCGGGAGTTGCTCGCCGAGTACGCGCTGGACGACGTCGAGATCACCCGGGCCAGCACCTTCCACGACGACCTGGAGCTGGAGAGCGTGGACCTGGTGACCCTGGCCGGGGCGCTGCGCGAACAGTACGGCGAGCGGGTCAACTTCGCCGAGTTCATCGCGGACCTGGAGCTCGACGAGATCATCGCGCTGACGGTCGGTCAGCTGGTGGACCACGTGGTCGCCGCGCTGGCCGCGCCCGCCGCGCCGGCGGCGGGGAGCTGAGCCGAGGTGACCAGGATCGCGACCGGGGAGATCACCACCCACGTCCAGCGGTTGGCGGCGCACCGGGCGCCGGACGCGGCCGGCGAACCACCGCTCGTCGTCTTCGTGCACGGCCTGCTGACCGACTCGCTGGCCAGCTACTACTTCACCCTCGGCCCGGCGTTCGCCCGGGCCGGGGTGGACGTCCTGATGTACGACCTGCGCGGCCACGGCCGCAGTGAACGCCCGCGCTCCGGCTACCGGTTGGAGCACTTCGTGGGCGACCTGGCGGGCCTGCTGGACGCCCTCGGCGAGCACCGCCCGGCCCACGTGGTGGGCAACTCCTTCGGCGGCACGGTGGCCACCGCGCTGGCCGCCTGGCACCCGGAGCGGGTGGCCACCGCCACCATGATCGAGTCCGAGCCGCCGGTCGCCGAGTGGGCCAACCACATGGCGGACGGCCTCGCCGACGCCCGGGCCCGGCTGGTGCACGACGAGGCCATCGCCTGGATCGCCGCCCACCACGGGGCACACACCGCGCGACTCTCCCGGTCCGCCGCCCGCATCCTGGCGAGCACCACGCTGGCCGACGACGTGCCGGCGAGCCGGGTCATCGACGACGGGCTGGCCGAGATCCGCTGCCCGGTCCTGGCCGTCTTCGGCGACCAGTCGGGGCTGGCCGCCCAGGTCCCCACGCTCCGCGCGGCACTGCCCGACTGCCGGACCGTGGTGCTGCCGGACCAGGGGCACTCGGTGCTGGTGGAGCGGCCCGAGGAGACCCGGGCCCTGGTGCTGGACTGGGTGCTGTCGCACCGCCCGGCGGAGGTGCGCAGGTGAGCCGCTTCCTGCTGGTGGTCCCGCCGCTGGTGGGGCACATCAACCCGCTGGTCGGGGTGGCCGCCGAGCTGCGCCGCCGGGGCCACCAGGTGGCCTGGGCCGGCCACACCGGGCAGATCCGGGCGCTGGCCGGCGAGGGCAGCGCGGTCTACGACTGCCAGGTGCCGGAGGTCTCCCGACCGCCGGACCTGACCGGGCCGGCCGCGTTCCGGCTGCTGTGGCGGGACGTGTTCCTGCCGCTGGCCCGCCGGATGGCGCCCGGGGTGCGGGCCGCGCTGCACGCCTTCGAGCCGGACCTGGTGGTCGCAGACCAGCACGCGCTGGCCGGCGCGCTGGTCGCCGAGGCGTCCGGGGTGCCGTGGGTGACCACGGTCAGCACCTCGGCCGAACTGGCCGACCCGCTGGCCGGGATGCCGAAGGTCGCGGCCTGGCTGGCGGAGCTGCTGGCCGGGCTGCGGGCGGAGATCGGCGACCCGGCGGCCACCGGCGACCCACGCTTCTCGCCCTACGGCTCGGTGGCCTTCACCGGCCGGGAGCTGCTGGGCGGGCAGCCGCTGCCGGCCCCCGGGATCGAGCTGGTCGGCCCGGTCGTCGCCGACCGGCCGGAGCGGTCCGACTTCCCCTGGCACCGGCTGCCGGCCGACCGGCCGCTGGTGCTGGTCAGCCTGGGCACGGCCAACGTGGACGCCGGCGACCGCTTCCTGCGGGAGGCGCTGGCGGCCCTCGGCGCGGCCGGCGACCGGCTGGCCGGGGTGCTGGTCGACCCGGCCGGCACGCTGGCCGACACCACGCCGCCGCGCCACGTGCTGGTCCTCCCGCGGGTGCCGCAACTCGCCCTGCTGCCCCGGATGTCGGCGGTGGTCTGCCACGGCGGGCACAACACCGTCTGCGAGTCGCTGTGGCACGGCGTCCCGCTGGTGGTGGCGCCGATCCGGGACGACCAGCCGATCGTCGCCGGCCAGGTGGTGGCCGCCGGGGCCGGCGTCCGGGTCCGGTTCGGCCGGGTGACGGCCGCCGGCCTCGACGCCGCCCTGGCCACCGTGCTCGACCCGGCCAACGGCCACCGGGCGGCGGCGCGGGCGGCGGCCCGTTCGCTGCGCGCGGCCGGCGGCGCCGGGGCGGCGGCCGACCTGCTGACCCGGGTGGCCGCCGGCCGGCTACCCACGCCGACCCCGCACTGAACCACCCACCGCCGCACCCGGAACGCACCCGGAAGGCACCCGCGCCACCCACCGACACCACCACTCCCACCCACCGACACCACCACTCCCACCCACCGACACCACCACTCCCACCCACCGCCCACGTTTCGCGCCCCCCGTCCCCCCACCCCACGGGAACCCCACATGCGCCCGGCACCCTCCCCCGGCTCCCCCTCGCTGACCCTGCTGCGCTACGCGCGTCCACACCGCCGGGTGCTGCTCGCCAGCCTCGTGCTGGTGCTGCTGGCCAGCGCCGCGGGGCTGGCCCAACCCCTGCTCGCCCGCACGGTCTTGACCTCGCTGTCCGAGGACGGCGGGGTGCTCTGGCCAGTGCTGGCCCTGGCCGGCCTGGTGGTGGCCGGCGCGCTGCTGACCGGGCTCCAGTCCTGGTGGCAGCAGCGCACCGCGGAGCGGGTGGTGCGGCAGGTGCGCCGGGACCTGGTACACCGGCTGCTGCGGCTACGGGTCGGCGAGCTGGACCGGCACGCCCCCGGCGACCTGGTGGCCCGGGTCACCTCGGACTCCACCCTGCTGCGGAACGCGGCGACCGAGGGCCTGGTCAACGTGGCCAGCGGAGTGCTGAGCGTGGCCGGCGCCCTGGTGCTGATGGGGGTGGTGCACGCCGGGCTGCTCGCCGTGACGCTGGGCGTACTGGTCCTCGTGGCCGCCCTGTTGGGGGTGGTGCTGCCACGCATCCGGCGGGCGGTGGCGCGCGCCCAGGGCGCGGTCGGGGCGGTCGGCGCGGCGCTGGACCGGGCGCTGGGCGCGGCCCGCACGGTGAAGGCGAACGGCGCCGAGGCGCGGGAGACGGCCACCGCCGAGGCGGCCGTGGACGAGGCGTACCTGGCGGGGCTGGCCGGCGCCAGGTACGGCGCCTGGACGGCGGTGCTGACCGGGGTGGCCGTGCAGGCCGCGTTCCTGGCGGTGTTGGGGGTGGGCGGCGCGCTGGTGGCCGCCGGCTCGCTGGACACCCCGTCGCTGATCGCGTTCCTGCTCTACGTCTTCTATCTGGCCAGCCCGCTGGGCGCGTTGGTGGGTGGGCTCGGGATGCTGCAGGCCGGGCTCGGCGCGGTGGGCCGGATCGAGCAGGTCGCCGGGCTGCCGGTGGAGGAGGACGTGGACGTGCCGACCGAGCAGTCGCCGGCCGAGGCGCCGTCGGTGGAGCTGCGGGAGGTGTCGTTCGGCTACCCGGGGCGCGGCCCGAGCCTGGCCGGGGTCAGCTGGCGGGCGCCGGCCGGCGGGCAGACGGCGCTGGTCGGACTCTCCGGGGCGGGCAAGACCACCACCTTCGCGCTGTTGCAGCGGTTCTACGAGCCGGACGCGGGCGCGGTGTTGATCGGCGGCCGGGACATCGCGACGCTGGGGCGCGCCGAGTTGCGCCGCCGGATCGCCTATGTGGAGCAGGACTCCCCGGTGCTGGCCGGCACCCTGGAGGCCAACCTGCGGTACGCGGCACCGGCGGCGAGCGACGCCGAGGTGGCCGAGGTGCTGCGGGCGACCCGGCTGGACGGCCTGGTGGAGCGGCTGCCGGACGGGCTGGCCACCGAGGTCGGCACCCGCGGGGTGGCGCTCTCCGGCGGCGAGCGGCAGCGGCTGGCCATCGCCAGGGCGCTGCTGCGCCGCCCGCAGGTGCTGCTGCTGGACGAGGCGACGGCCCAGCTGGACGCGCGGAACGAGCAGGCGCTGCGGGAGGTGGTGGAGACGGTGGCCCGCGGCTGCACGGTGATCGTGATCGCGCACCGGCTCTCCACGGTCACCGGCGCGGACCGGATCGTGGTGCTGGAGCGGGGCCGGGTCCGGGCGGTGGGCACCCACGACGAGCTGGTGGCGGCGGACTCCCTCTACCGGGAGCTGGCCGCCTCGCAGTTGCTGACCGGGGACGTCGCCGACGAGCTGTCCGGTGCGGCCCCGGCCCGCGACTGACCGGCGCGCGGCGAGGCGCCCACCCCGTGGGGGTGGGCGCCGGTGCCGTCGGCCGGTCGGTGGATCAGCCGGTGATGGCGGTCAGCGCGGCGAGGTAACCCTCCCGGTGGCCGGCCGCGTTGGGGTGGTACGACTCGCGCAGGTTGCTCCACTCCAGGCTGGTCAGCCACACGGGGCCGTCGGAGCAGATGGTGTGCGGGTCGAAGACCGGCCGCGCGTCGAGGAAGGTGAAGCCCGCCTCGGCCGCGCGGGCCGCCATGATCTCGGCCAGCGTGTCGGCCGCCCCGTTGAGCGCGGTGCGCTCCCGGTCGCTCAGGCCGAGGATGCCGCAGCTCCCCTCGATGGTGTAGAGGCGCGGGTAACCGACCACGATCACCTGGGCGTTGGGGGCGGCGGCGCGCACCGCGGCGTAGGTCTGGGCGAGCGCGGGCGAGAGCACCTCACGGGCGGCCTGCTGGGCGAGGGCGGCCCCGTTCAGGCAGTCCTGGTCGTCGATGGTGAGGATGCAGTTGGTGAGGACGTCGACGAACCCGACGTCGTTGCCGCCGATCTGCAGGGTGACCAGGGTGGTGTCCGGGGTGACGGCGCCGAGCTGGTGCTCGACCAGTTCGGCGGTGGTGTGCCCGGAGCAGGCCGCTTCCACGAAGTCCACCGAGGGGTGGGCGTCGGCCCACAGCCGGGGGTAGGTGAGCGGGCCGCGCCGGCAGGCGTCGTCCGGGTCGTCGTAGGTCTCCGTGCCGACCGCGACGGTGTAGGAGTCGCCCAGGGCGACGTACTTGCCGTCGGCGGCCTGCGCGGTGGGGGTGAGGACCAGGACCGTGAGCGCGGCGGTCAGGACCGAGATGAGTAGGGCTCTTAAGGAGCGCACCGGAACCTCGCTGTTGTTTCGGACATGGACATGACAATAACGGCCTACCTCTGCCGGCGGCTCCGTAATCCTTTTCCGACCGGTCACTCCGATCGGCCACCAAACCGCCACCCGGCTGCTGGACGCGCGTCAACCGGGCGCCCAACACGCGGACGGGGGTGGGTGGTTGGGCTCGGGGTCGGCGGGCCGCGCCGGTCGCTGCCCCCGGCACCCCGGCCCCGGCCGGGCCCGGCGGCGGCGCCCCGGCGCTGGGACTGGCCGGCGCTGCCGGCGGCTCGGGCCCGGCGCCCGGCGCCGCTCTCCCCGGCTCGGCACCCGCGAGGCCGCCGGCCCGCTGCTTCCCCAGCACCGCCCGCTCGCCCGGCCGTCCGACGCCGCCGCCCGGCCCGCTACTCCCCCGGCCCCGCCGGCTCGCCCCGTTCGGTCAGGCCGTCCGGCCCGTCCGACGCCGCCGGCTCGCCCGGCTCGCCGGGCTTCGCCAGTTCGGCCAGTTCGGCCAGGGGGACCGGGGCGGCGAGCGGGCGGGTGGCGGTGGCCCGGAGGTCGTCCGGGCGCGGCCGGCGGCCGGCGGCCTCGGCCGCCAGGCAGGCGGTGGCGAAGCCGCACATCCGGCCCTGGCACCAGCCCATGCCGGCCCTGGTCAGCATCTTCACGGTGCGCGCGTCGTCCGCCGCCAGCTCGTCGGTGGCGGCCCGCACCGTCGCCAGGTCCACCTCCTCGCACCGGCAGACCACGGTGTCCTGGCGCAGCCAGCCGCTCCAGCCGGCGGGCACCGGGTGCGCCAGGTGCATCGCCCGGGCGAAGGCGCGGTGCGCCGCGACCCGGGCCCGCAGCCGGCGGGTGACCCGGCCGGCGACCGGCCGCCCGGCGGCGGCCAGCCCGGCCAGGGTGCCCTCGGCCACGCTCAGCGCGGCGCCCCCGACGCCGGTCGCCTCGCCGGCCACGAACAGCCCCGGCACGTCGGTGCGTTGTTCCTCGTCCACCACCACGACCAGCGAGCCGTCCACGTCCAAGCGGGTCGCCGCGCCGAGTTGCAGCGGCAGTTCGAGGGCCGGCGTGAAGCCCCAGCCGAGCGCGACCAGATCGACCTCCACCACGGGGCCGTCCGGGGTCGGCACCCCGGCCGCGTCCACGGTGCCGCGCCGCACCGCCCGCACCCGGTCCTCGCCCAGCACCTCGGCGACCACCGTGCGGGTCAGGTACGGAATCCGGTGCCTGGCCAGCGCGGCCACGTACCCGGCGCCCTCCGCCGCCTTGCCGGGCACCCGGGCCACCGCCGGCAGGTGCCGGGTCCAGGACAGCGGGGAGCCGGCCTCCCACACGCCGACCACCCGGGCGCCGGCCGCCGCCAGGCCGGTCGCCACCGGCAGCAGGAACGGCCCGGTGCCGGCGACGACCGCCCGCCGGCCGGCCAACGCCCGCTGCCCCTTCCACAGCGCCTGGGCGCCGCCGGCCGCCAGCACTCCGGGCAACGTCCAGCCGGGCACCGGGAGTTGCCGGTCGGCGCCGCCGGGGCAGAGCACCAGCGTCCGGGCCAGCGCCGCGCCGGGGGTGGACGCCACCCCGTCGTGGGTGGCGGTGGTCTCGATCCGGAAGCCGGGCTCCTCGCGGGTGACCAGCCACACCTGTCGGCCGGGCCGGTAGTCCAGCCGGCCGGCGGCGACCTGGGCCCGCAGGCCCCGGCGGAGCGCCAGGAACCGGCCCCAGTCGTGCTGGCCGGCCGCCTCGTCCGGGGCGTCGGAGCCGTCCGGCGCCGGGCCCGGGTGCCGCCAGAACTGGCCACCGGGCCGCTCGCCGGCGTCCAGCAGCAGCACCGAAGCGCCACCGGCCGCGGCGGTCACGGCGGCGGCCAGCCCCGCCGGGCCCGCGCCCACCACGGCGAGGTCGAAGGGCCGGTCAGGCGGGGTGGTCATGGTGCTCCTCGCGCGGGTCGGTCTCCTGCGGTCCGGCCGTCTCCACCGAACCGATCTCGGTCGGGGCGCCGGCGGTCAGCCGCATCCCGTCGGCCACCGGCTCCAGGCAGGCCCGCCTGGCGGGCCGCCCGTCCACCGTGATCAGGCAGTCGAAGCACATGCCGATGCCGCAGAACAGGCCGCGCGGCCGGCCCCGGCCGCGGGTCTCGCGCCAGGCGGTGACGCCGGCCGCGTGCAGCGCGCCGCCCACCGTCTGGCCCGGCCGCGCCGGCACCGGGCGGCCCTCGAAGTACAGGGTCAGCCGCTCCGGTCCTACGGTCTGCCGGTCGTCGCCGCTCATGCCGCGAGCCCCTCTCGTTCCGGTGCGAACGGCGCCAGGCCGAGCGCGGTCGGGGTGCCGGTCAGCGCCTGGGCGAGCAGCTGGCCGGTGCCGACGGACAGGCCGATGCCGGCGCCCTCGTGCCCGCAGGCGTGCCACAGCCCGGGGGCGCGCGGGTCCGGCCCGATCACCGGCAGGTGGTCCGGGCAGTACGGCCGGAACCCGTGGTACGCGCGGATCGCCCGGACCCCGGCCAGCGCCGGGAACAGGCCCAACGCGCCCCGCGCCAGGGCGCCGAGGGCCGCCGGGGACGGCCGCCGGTCGAAGCCGACCCGCTCCCGGGTGGAGCCGATCAGCACCGTCCCCGCGGGGGTGCCCTCGATCACCGGGGAGGACTGGAGCGCCGCGTCCGAGCTGCCGACGTCGCCCACGTACTCGGCGGCGTACACCTTGTGCCGGATGGTCGGCGGCAGCGGCTCGGTGACCAGCACGAAGCCGCGCCTGGGCAGCACCGGCAGCCGGACGCCGGCCAGCGCGGCGACCTCGCCGGCCCAGGTGCCGGCCGCGTTGACCACCGCGGCGGCCGACACCCGGCGGCGCGGGGTGCGTACCCCGGTCACCCGGTCGCCGGTCCGCAGCAGCCCGGTGACCGGCTCGTGCGGCAGCACCATCGCGCCCGACTCGCGGGCCAGCCGCAGTAGTTGGGCGACCAGCAGGACCGGTTGCACCTGGGCGTCCTCGGGATAGTGGGCGCCACCGGCCAGCCCGGGCCGCAGGTGCGGCTCCAGCTCGGCCAGTTCGTCCGGGTCCACGTCCAACGCCTCGATCCCGGCGTCTCGTTGACGTGCCGTCAGCTCGCGCAGCGCGGCACGGGAGGCCTCGGTGGCGGCCACCACCACGCCACCCTTGGCCTCGAACTCCCAGCGGGGGCCGTACTCGGCCAGCTCGGTGCGCCACACCCGCTGGGAGTGCCGGGCCAGGTCCAGCTCGGGGCCGACGTCCTTGTCGGAGACCAGCACGTTGCCCTCGCCGGCGCTGGAGGTGCCGCCGCCCGGCGCGCCCCGGTCCAGCACCACCACCCGCAGCCCGGCCCTGGCCGCGAAGCAGGCGGTGGCCGCGCCCACCGCGCCGGCCCCCACCACCACCACGTCACAGCGCAGCGCGCCGCCCTCGGCCGCCGCCGGGTCGGCGGTCACGAGGCACCGCTCTCCGGGGCGCCGTCCACCGGGGTGCCGCGGGCCCACTTGCCGCGCACATGGCCGATGTGCCGCACCATCAACTCCCGGGCGCCGTCCGCGTCCCGCCGCTCCACCAGGTCCAGCAGCTCGTGGTGCTCGCGCGCTGAGGACTCCAGCCGGCCCGACTCCAGCAGCGGGGTCAGCCCCAGCAGCCGGGTGCGGGAGCGCAACTCCGAGACGATGGTGACCAGTTGGCTGTTGCCGGCGTAGCCGAGCAGCGCCAGGTGGAAGACCCGGTCGGCGTGGATGTAGCCGACCAGGTCGCGTTCGCGCACCGCGGAGACGATGGCCTCGGCCAGCTCCCGCAGCCGGGGGAAGTCCGCCGCCGGCACCAGCGGCACCACGTCCCGCACGGTCGGCGGCTCCAACAGCAGCCGGACGTGGGTCACCTCGTCCAGCTCCGTCTCGGGCACCACCCGCACCCGGTAGCCCTTGTTCGGCAGCGCCTCCACCATGCCCTCGCGGACCAGGTCCAGCATCGCCTCGCGCACCGGCGTGGCGGAGATGCCGAACATCGCGCTGAGCGTCGGTGCCGAGTACACGGCGCCGGGCCGCATCTCCCCCGAGATCACCGCGGCCCGCAGCGCGTCGGCGACCATCTCGCGCAACCGCTCGCGCTTGGACAGCGGCCCCAGTCCCGCGATCGGCGCTGTTTCCATCTTCCCCTCCGAAACCATCACGTGTTCCTACTCCCCGGCGACCGTCCCGGAGACCTCCCGGCGGCCTTCCCGGCGGCGCCGGGACCCGCACCGCGCTGTGCGGGCCCCGGCCGACCAGGGTCCCTCAGACCACGAACCCCCGAGGGAACGGGTCGTCCGGGTCGAGGAGGTACTGCGCCGTCGCCGTGATCCAGGCGCGGCCCCTGATCGTGGGCACCACGGCCGGCACCCCGGCGACCTCCGTCCGTTCCACCAACCGGCCCGTGAAGTGGGTACCGATGAACGACTCGTTGACGAAGTCGGTGTCCAACGGCAGTTCCCCGCGGGCGTGGAGCTGGGCCATCCGGGCGCTGGTGCCGGTGCCGCACGGAGAGCGGTCGAACCAGCCGGGGTGGATGGCCATGGCGTGCCGGGAGTGCCGGGCGGTGGAGCCCGGTGCCTCCAGGTACACATGGTGACAGCCCACGATGTCGGGCCGCTCCGGGTGCGTCGGCGCGTCCGACTCGTTGATCGCGCCCATGATCGCGAGCGCCGCGTCCAACATCCGTCCGCCGGACGCCCGTTCGAACGGGATGTCCAGGTCGGCCAGCCGGACCACGGCGTAGAAGTTGCCGCCGAAGGCCAGGTCGTAGCGGACCTCGCCGAGGCCCGGCACCGGCACCGTCCGGTCCAGACCGACCGCGAACGACGGCACGTTGCGGATGGTGACCGAGCGGGCGGCGCCGTCCTCGACGGCGACCTCGGCCACCACCAGGCCGGCCGGCGTGTCCAGGCGGACCGTGGTCACCGGCTCGACGACCGGCACCATGCCGGTCTCCACCAGCACCGTGGCGACCCCGATGGTGCCGTGGCCGCACATCGGCAGCACGCCGCTGACCTCGATGAACAGCACGCCCATGTCGGCGTCCGGCCGGGTCGGCGGCTGGAGGATCGCGCCGCTCATCGCGCTGTGCCCGCGCGGCTCGTTCATCAGGAACTGCCGCAGCTCGTCGCCGTGTGCCACGAACCAGGTGCGGCGCTCGGCCATGGTGGCGCCGGGCATGACCCCGACGCCACCGGTCACCACGCGGGTCGGCATCCCCTCGGTGTGGGAGTCGACCGCGTGCAGCACCCGGGCGCTTCTCACCGGTGCCCCAGGGCGAGCACCGCCTCGGTGTCCGCGACCACCCGCGCCGCGACCTCCGGCGCCAGCGGGGTGCGCGGCGGGCGGCAGCCGCCACCCTTGAGGCCGACGACGTCCATCGACAGCTTGATGGACTGCACGAACTCGACCTTGGAGTCCCAGCGCAGCAGCGGGTGCAGCTCCCGGTAGAGCGGCAGCGCGCGGGCCACGTCGGCCGGGTCGCCCGAGGTGGCCAGCCGGTACAGCTCGACGGTGGCCAGCGGCAGGGCGTTCGGGTAGCCGGCGATCCAGCCGACCGCGCCGGCCAGCCCCAGCTCCAGGAGCACGTCGTCGGCGCCGATCAGCAGGTCCAGGTCGGGCGCCTGCTCGCGGATCTGGTAGGCGCGGCGCACGTCGCCGGAGAACTCCTTGACCCCGACGATCAGGCCCTCCCCGGAGAGCCGGGCCAGCAGCTCGGGGGTGAGGTCCACCTTGGTGTCGATCGGGTTGTTGTAGGCGACGATCGGCAGCCCGACGGCGGCGGCCTCCCGGTAGTGCTCGACCACGGCCGCCGGCTCGGCCCGGTAGGCGTTGGGCGGCAGCAGCAGCACGGAGCTGGCGCCGGCCTCGGCGGCCTGCGCGGTCCAGCGGGCGGCCTCCAGCGCGCCGTAGGCGGCGACCCCGGGCATCACGCCGAAGCCCTCGGGGGCGGCGGCGACCGCGGTCTCCACCACGGCGGCCCGCTCGGCGTCGGTCAGCGTCTGGTACTCGCCCAGCGACCCGTTGGGGCAGACCCCGTCGCAGCCGTTCGCGGCCAGGAAGCGGACGTGCTCGGCGTAGCCGGCCAGGTCGACCTCGCGGTCGTCGGTGAACGGCAGGGCGGTGGCGACATGGACGCCGTGCCATGCCTGCCGCGGGGTGGTGGTGCTCATTGCTCTCCGATCGGGTTCACGGAGCACGGAGGTGCTCGCGGGTGACTCGGTCGCGTGCCGGACCGGCACGCGGGGAAACTAGAACGTGGGTGACGTGGGTGACGTGGGTGGGGGCGACGGGGGCGGGGCGCGGGGTCAGAGCAGCGGCCGCGCCCAGTCCTCGATGCCGGTGGCGGAGATCGGCAGCGCGTCCGACAGCACCTCGGCACCGCCGCCGGTCACCAGCAGGTCGTCCTCCAGCCGCACCCCGACGCCGCGCAGCTCGGGCGGCACGGTCAGGTCGTGGGCGTGGAAGTACAGCCCCGGCTCGACGGTCAGCACCATGCCGGGCGTCATGGTGCCGCCCTGGTAGCTGGCGTACTCCGAGGCCGCGCAGTCGTGCACGTCGAGCCCGAGGTGGTGGCCGATGCCGCAGACCAGGTAGCGCCGGTGCTGCTGGCCGGCGGGCGAGAGCGCCTCGTCCACCGAGACCGGCAGCAGGCCCCAGTCGTGCAGGCCCCGGGCGATCACCTCCATCGCGGCGAAGTGGAAGTCGGTGAACGCCCGGCCGGGGCGCACCTGTGCCAGGCCGGCCAGGTGCGCCGCCTCCACCAGGTCGTGCACCCGCCGCTGCGCGTCGTCGAAGCGGCCGCCGGGCGGCACCGTCCGGGTGACGTCGGCGGTGTACAGCGAGCGGGTCTCCACGCCCATGTCCAGCAGCAGCGGCGCGTCCGGCAGCACCGGGCCGTCGCAGCGCACCCAGTGCAGGGTCGGCGCGTGCGGCCCCGAGCCGACGATGGTGGCGTAGCCGGGGCCGTTGCCGACGGTGCGGGCGTGCCGGTCGAAGGTGCCCTGGAGCCAGCGTTCGCCGCCGCCCGCCACGGCGGCCGGGATCTCCCTGACCACCGCCTCGAAGCCGGCGACGGTCTGGTCGACGGCCTCCCGCAGCTGGGCGATCTCCCAGTCGTCCTTCACCATCCGCAGGTCGGCGAGCGCGGCGGCCAGCCCGGGGTCGGGGCGCAGCCCGTGCGCGGCGACCAGCCCGGCCGCGGTGCCGGGGGTGGCCAGCGCGCCGCCGACGCCGGCCAGCGCCTCGGCCAGCTCGGCCAGCGGCCGGACCGGCACGCCCAGCGCCTCGGCCCACTCGGCGACGCCGGGCGAGGCGCCCACCCACAGCTCGCCGTGCACCGGGTCGGCGAAGAACCCGGGCTGGCCTGGCCGGGCCGGCGGCGGCAGGAACAGCGTGGCCCGGTGGTCGGCCGGGTCGGTGCCGACGGTCAGCACCAGCACCGCGTCCTCGACCGCGCAGCCGGTCAGCCACACGAAGTCGCTGTCCGCCCGGAAGTCGTAGAAGGTGTCGTTGCTGCGGACCGGCGCGCGGCCGGCGCCGGCCACCACGGTGGCCGGGCCAGTGCGCTCGGCCAGCCGGGCGCGGTGCGCCGCGGCCGAGCCGGCCGCGCCGGGGATCAGGGCGACC
Organism: Streptomyces chisholmiae; assembly: GCF_031845445.1. Classification (NCBI taxonomy): domain Bacteria; kingdom Bacillati; phylum Actinomycetota; class Actinomycetes; order Kitasatosporales; family Streptomycetaceae; genus Streptomyces; species Streptomyces chisholmiae. The sequence continues at coordinate 219,203 of NZ_JAVREO010000013.1, forward strand.
GGGGTCGGCGGCCGGTCCCAGCCGGCGGCGATGGCCGCCGTGAAGGCGGGCACCTCGGCCAGCCGGGGCGGCCGGGTGCCGGCGTGCGGCGGGCGCGGCGGGCGGCCCGGTGCCGGGTTGGTCATCGCAGTTCTCCTCCACGGTCCCTGACCAGCTCCCGCAGCCGGGTCAGCACCCGGCCGCTGCCGATCCCGTCGTGCTCGAACTCGTTGGTCACCCACACCTGCGTGTTGCCCACCGACTCGGCGGTGGCCAGCTGGAGTTGGGCGTCGACATACATGTCGTCGTGGTAGACGGCGGCGGCCAGCGGCACCTCGTTGGCGGCCAGCCGGGCCGGGTCGTAGAGCCGCGGCCAGTCCGTCCGGGCGGCCAGCGCCTCCACGGCGGCGCGGAACGGGCGCAGCGCCCGCACCTCGGCCACCATCCACGGGTAGGCCATCTCGCCGGTGAAGTAGAGCGGCCTGGCGTCCGGCGCGAAGCGCGGCTGTCTGGCCAGCTCGCGCTGGGCGGCCCAGCCGGTGGGGCCGCTGGCGGCCTCGCCGTAGATGGTCTCCTGCATGGTCCAGAAGAGCGGGTTGGCCACCCCCGAGGTGCGCGCCCGCACCTGGTCGAGGAAGGTGTCGGAGAGCCGGTCGGGGGCGGCGAACGCGTCCTCCAGCAGCCAGTGCAGCCGCTCGGCGCCCGGCTTCATGCCGAGGTCCAGGCCGAGCGACTGGAACCGGTGCACGGTCAGCTCGTCGCCGTCCGGCAGCCGGACGCCGCCGGCCGCCAGCAGGTCGGCGACGGCCCCGACGGTCGCCTCGTCCTGCGGGTAACTCCGGTAGAAGGCGCGGTTCTTGGCGGCCGTCCTGGGATAGGTGCGGCGGTAGACCTCGGCCGCGTCCGGCGGCAGCCCCGGCAGCCCGCCGGTGACGTAGCAGGCGGTGAGCGCCTCGGGCGCGCGGGAGAGGTAGGCCAGGGTCAGGAAGCCGCCGTAGCTCTGCCCGAGGGTGGCCCAGCGCCGGCCGCCGTAGACGGTGCGGCGCAGGTGCTCGGCGTCGGCCACGATGGCGTCGGCCCGGAAGTGCCCCAGGTACTCGGCGCCGGCCGCGCCGGAGCCGAGTCGGGTCATCAGGTGGCCGTCGACCGGGCTGCTGCGGCCGGTGCCGCGCTGGTCCAGCAGCACCACCCGGTAGTGCGCCACCGCCTCGGCCAGCCAGCCGGAGCGGTCCAGCGGGCGCGGCCCGCGCCCGCCGGGGCCGCCCTGGAGGAAGAGCAGCAGCGGCAGGTCCTCGGTCCGGCGCTCCGGCGCGCAGACCTCGCGGGCGAAGACCGTCAGCTCCCGCCCGTCGGGCGCGTCCCAGACCAGCGGGACGGTGACCCGGTGCTCACGCAGCCAGAGGCCGCCGAGCGGGTATCCGTCGTCCGGCATCACGAATCTCCTTGCTCCGGGGTGGCGTTCTGCTCCAGCGTGGCGGCGGCCGCGGCCCGTTCCCGGGCGCGGGCCCGGCGGGCCGCCTCCCACTCGGGGCGGATGCGGGGCACGGCGGCCAGCAGGGCGCGGGTGTACTCGTGCCGGGGCGCGGCGAACAGCGCGTCCCGCTCCCCGGTCTCCACCACCCGACCACGGTGCATCACCGCGACCCGGTCGGCGATCTGCCGCACCACGGCCAGGTCGTGCGCGATGAAGAGATAGCCGAGGCCCTCCTCGCGCTGGAGCCGGCGCAGCAGGTTGATCACCTGTGCCTGGACGGAGACGTCCAGCGCGGAGACCGCCTCGTCGCAGACCACCACCTTCGGCCCGACGGCCAACGCCCGGGCGATGCCGATGCGCTGGGCCTGCCCGCCGGAGAACTGCGCGGGGTAGCGGGTGGCGTGGTCGGGGTTGAGCCCGACGCGCTCCAGCAGGCCGCGGGTGAAGTCGCGGGCGCCGCCGGGGATGGGGCGGCGCTGGTAGGTGAGCGGCGCGGTGACGATCCGCTCGACGGTGTGCCGGGGGTTGAGCGAGGAGTACGGGTCCTGGAAGACGACCTGCACCTCGGAGCGGAACCGGTGCAGGTCGGCGCCGGTCAGCCGGGTGACGTCGGTGCCCTGGAACCGGACGGTGCCGGCGGTCGGGTCCAGCAGCCGGGCCGCCAGCCGGGCGGTCGTCGACTTGCCCGAACCGGACTCGCCGACCAGCGCCAGGGTCTCCCCGGCCCGCAGCTCCAGGTCGACCTCGTCGACCGCGCGCGTCACCCGCCGGCGGCCGAGCGGTCCGCCGCGCAGCGTGAACTCCTTGACCAGGCCACGGGCCTCCAGCAGCGGCTCCGAAGGGCTCATCGGTCACCTCCCTGACGCGGGGTGGAATCGGCTCCAGGGCCGGCCGCGGACTCGACCCCGTCGGCCACCGAGCGCAGCTCGCCGACCTCGTCGTCCAGCCGGGGTACCGCGTCCAGCAGCGCCTGGGTGTAGGGGTGGCGGGGGTCGGAGAACAGCCGCTCGGTGGCGGCCCGTTCCACGCAGGCTCCGGCCCGCATCACCACCACCTCGTCGGCGATCTCGCTGACCACCGCCAGGTCGTGGGTGATCAGGATCAGCCCGGCGCCGGTGTCCCGCCGGACCTCGGCGAGCAGCGTGAGGATCTGTGCCTGCACGGTGACGTCCAGCGCGGTGGTCGGCTCGTCGGCGATCAGCAGGTCCGGTTCGGTGCACAGCGCCATGGCGATCATGACCCGCTGCCGCATGCCGCCGGAGAACTGGTGCGGGTAGTGGTCGACGCGGCGGGCCGCGTCGTTGATGTGCACCCGTTCCATCGCCTCGATCGCGACCCGGCGGGCCTGCCTGCGCGAGGTGCCGCGGCGGTGCGCCAGGTACGCCTCGGCGATCTGGGTGCCCACCGGGTAGTACGGGTTGAGCGAGGAGAGCGGGTCCTGGAAGACCATCGCGATCCGGTCGCCCCGCACCCGGCGCAGCTGCCGGTCGTTGAGCGCGGAGATCTCCCGGTCCGCCAGCCACACCCGGCCGGCGCGGCGCGCGCCGGGCGGCAGCAGGCCCATCACGGCCAGGCTGGTCATGGACTTGCCGGAGCCGGACTCGCCGACGATGCCGAGCGAACCGCCCGGCGGCACCGCGAAGTTCAGCTCCCGCACCACGTCCACCGGGCCGCCCGGGGTGTCGAAGGTGACGGTCAGGTCCTCGACCCGCAGCAGGTCCTGCCGGGTCTCGGGGGCGTCGCTCATGCCGACTTCACCCGCACTCTCGGGTCCAGGGCCGTGTACACCAGGTCCACGACCACGTTGCCGACGACGACGAACGCGGCGGCCAGCAGGGTGACCCCCATGATGACCGGTTGGTCGTTGCGGGCGATCGAGTCGGCCGTCATCTTGCCCACGCCGTTCAGTCCGAAGACCGTCTCGGTGATCAGGGCGCCGCCGAGCAGGCCGGCGAAGTCCATGCCGAAGATGGTGGCGATCGGGGTGAGCGCCGGCCGCAGCGCGTGCCGGCGGATCACCTGGTGTTGGGGCAGGCCCTTGGCCCGCGCGGTGCGCACGTAGTTCTCGCCGAGGGTGTCGATCACGTTGGCCCGGGTGAGCCGGGCGTACACCGAGGCGTAGGCGAAGGCCAGCACCATCCAGGGCATCAGATAGCTCTGGAACCAGCGGGTCGGGTCGTCCGAGAAGGCCACCGCCTGCGGGAAGGGCAGCCACTCCAGCTCGACCACCAGCACGTACTGGAGGACCAGCGCGAACACGTAGTTGGGGATGGAGATGCCGGAGAGCGCCACCACCATCGCGCCGCGGTCCCACCAGGTGCCCCGCTTGAGGGCGCCCAGCAGCCCGCCGGCGACGCCGACCAGCAGCCACAGCACGGCGGCGCCGACGGCGACCGTCACCGAGACCGGCAGCCGGTCGGTGATCATGTCCCAGACCGGCTGGCTGGACTGGAAGGAGTAGCCGAGGCACGGGGCCGCGCACTCGGTCGCCGACGCGCCGACGCCGTAGGTGCGGCCGGCGAACAGCCCGCCGAGGAAGGTGAGGAACTGGGTGAGCAGCGGCTTGTCGAGCCCGAGGTTGGTGCGGATCTGCTCGATCAGCTCCGGCGTGCAGTTCTTGCCGCAGATCTGCACCGCCGGGTCGGGCGAGAGCACGAAGAACACGCCGAAGGTGAACAGGCAGACCAGCAGCAGGATGAGGACCACCCCGCCCAGTCGGGCCACCAGGAACCGGGCCATCAGCGCACCCCCTCCTGGTCCAGGACCGCGCGCAGCCGGTCGCCGAGCACGGTGAACGAGAGCACCAGCAGGAAGAGGAAGGCGCCCGGGATGGCGAAGTAGGTGGGGACCACGGAGTACCAGTTCACCGAGGAGGCGATCATCTGCCCCCAGGACGGGGTCGGGGGCACCACGCCCACGCCGAGGAAGGAGAGGCCGGCCTCGGTGCCGATGTAGCCGGGCACCGCCAGGGTGGTCATCACGATGATGGTGGACCGCAGGTTGGGCAGGATCTCCCGGAAGACGATGGCCGCCCGGCTCGCGCCGGAGGCCCGCGCCGCCTCCACGAACTCCCGCTGCGCCAGGGACATCGTCTGCCCGCGCACGATGCGGGCCAGGTAGGGCCAGCCGAAGACCGAGATCACGACGACCAGCAGCGTGGCGCGGTTGCCGGCGGGCAGCGCGGAGAGGATCGCGATCATGAAGATCAGCGCGGGGAAGGCCATCAGGAAGTCCATGACCCGCGAGATGACCCAGTCCACCCGGCCGCCGAAGAACCCGGCCAGCAGGCCGAAGACCACGCCCAGCAGGGTGGTCAGCGCGGTCGCTGAGAGCGCGATCAGCATGGAGACCCGGGCGCCGTAGACGATCCGGGCGAAGATGTCCCGCCCGCTGCCCGGTTCGACGCCGAACCAGTGCTCGCCGCCGGCACCGCCCCAGTCACCGATCGGCATGCCGGCCAGGTCGGGATCGACGGCCGTCTGGTCGAACTCGTAGGGGCCCCAGCCGCTCAGCTTCACGATGAGCGGCGCGAAGAGCGCCATCAGCACGATCAGCAGGATGTAGGCGCCGCTCAGCACGGCGCCCTTGTCGCGCAGCAGGGCGCGCCAGGCCCGGGGGCGCGGGGGCGGCGGCGCGCCGTCCTTCACGGACGACGCGCCCCCCTCCTCCCCGGCCAGCTGTGGTGTCGGGATCGCCATCTCAGCCCCGCTCGGGGTCCCGGAGGCCGACGAGCACCAGGTCAACACCGCCGGTGGCGGCCCCGGGCGAGGAGTGCAGACCCGTCAGGTTCTCCCCCGGCAGCGCGAGCGCCGACTCGACGACCAGCGGCACGATCGGCGCCAGCTCCATGATCTGCTCGTCCAGCAGGCCCCACTCCGCGTTGGCCGCCGCCAGGTCGGTGATCGCCCGGATCTCGTCGATCCGCTCGTTGACGGCCTCGTCGTTGATCTGGGCCAGGTTGGAGTTGCCGACCTCGGTGATGTTCCGGCCGTCGAAGAGCGGCGGCAGGAACGTCGAGGCGGAGGACGCCCAGTCCGGGCACCAGCCGGTGATCGCGGCGTCGCTCTGCAACGCGGGGGTGCCGATGGTCTCGTAGTAGGTGGAGACGTCGATGACGTTGAGCGAGACGTCGATGTCGACCTTGGCCAGCGCCTGCTGGATCGCCTCGGCCTGGGCCTGCATCTTCGGCTGCGCCCTGATGTCCAGCGTCATGGCGAACCCGTCCGCGAACCCGGCCTCGGCCAGCAGCGCCCTGGCCGCCTCGACGTCCCCGGCGTTCCCCTCGCTGGGGTAGAGGTCGAACTCGCGGTGGCCGGCGACGGCCGGCGGCAGGATGGTGGTGGCGGCCTGGGCGAGCAGCGTGCCGCCGCTGGCGGTCTGCACGGCGGCCCGGTCCACGGCCAGGTTGACCGCCTGCCGCACCCGCACGTCGTCGAACGGCTCCTTGGTGGTGTTCAGCCCCATGTAGGTGGTGCACACGCCGGGCAGTTCCAGCAGCCGCTCCTGGAGCTGCGGCGTCTGCACCCGGGCCAGCGTGGCGGGCTGGATGGCGCCGGCGAACGCGTTGACGTCCGCGCCCTGGCCGGCGAGCAGCCGCTCGTCGATGGTGGCCGGGTCGAGGCCGATCACGATGTTCCAGGCGTCCGGGTAGGCCGCCCGGACGTCGTCGGTCTCCGGGTCCCACGCCTCGTTGCGGACCAGCTCGATGGAGCTGCCGGGGGTGTAGGAGTCCAGCTTGTAGGGCCCGGAGGCTATGAGGTCGTTGATGAACTCGTCGCCGGCCCCGGTGCCCTCGGGGAACGGCACGAAGGTGGGCTGGGAGACCACGGAGCCGAACTCGGGAAAGGGCGCCTTGAGATGGAAGACGATGGTGCGGTCGTCCGGGGTCTCGATGGTCTCCAGCGGGCCCGACCGGTAGGGGCCCTCGTAGTCGTCCGGCGCGTCGATGACCTGCTTGGCGTAGGGCGAGCCGATGCCCAGCTCCGGGTCCCAGGCGCGGGAGACGCCGAACTTGACGTCCGCCGAGGTGATCGGCTGCCCGTCCTCGAAGGCGACGCCTTCCTTCAGGGTGAACGTCCAGCTCAGGCCGTCATCGGACGGGGTGCCCAGGTCGGTCGCCAGGTCCGGCACCACGGCGGACGGGTCGTCGGAGTCGCCGGGGGCCGAGGTGGTCAGGGTGCGGTAGACCAGCCGGTAGAAGTTGTTGACGCCGCCGTCGAACCCGCGGGCCGGGTCGAGGTAGGAGAAGTCGGCGTTCTGCAGCATGGTGACGGTACCGCCACGGGCCGGGGTGTCGGTGAACGAGGCGTCCCCGCCACCGTTGCCGCCTCCGCCGCCGTCGGCACCGCCGCCGCCGCACGCGCTGAGCGCGAGGGCGCCGGTGGCGGCGAGCGCGGCCACTTTCACAAGAGCGGATCTTCTCACCTTGCTCCTCTCGGGTCCCCGGGCTCGTGGCCGAGCCCGGGCGATCGACGGGTCACCCGTCAGAACTGCCGCAGCCACACGCGCATGGCTTCGGCCTGCCGGTTGCCCCACAGGAAGTAGGGCACCAGCCGCACCGGCACCCGGTCCCGGTCGGCGACCGCCGGCTCGGGGGTGACCTCCGGGTACAGGGCGGAACTCGCCGGGGGCGCGACGGCCAGCCGGGCGCGCAGCGTGACGGCCGGCTCCCCCCAGGTCTCCTCGTCCCGCGTCACCTCGACGCCGGGCAGGTCGGCGGGGGTCAGCACCAGGTCGTCGACCGGGGCGCCGGCGTCCTGCTGCTCGACGCAGTACACGAGCGGCCCACGGAGCACCGCCAACGAGCCGCGCGCCGCGTCCAGATGGGGGTGCGCGGTGACCGCGCGGACGGCCAGCGGCAGCTCCAGCACCACCTGGTCGCCGGGCGCCCAGGCGCGGGTCAGCCGCAGCCAGCCGGGGGCGGCCGGGACCGGCGCGCCGTTCACCGTGGCGGTGGCGTCCCGCGCCCAGCCGGGCACCCGCAGGGTCAGCGTCCGCTCGCCCGCGGCGGCCCGGTCCACGGTGACGGTCACCCGGCCGTCCCACGGATAGTCGGTGCGCACGGTCACGTCCAGCGGCTCGCTGCGGAACTCGGCGTCCGCGTACAGCGCCAGGGTCAGTTCGGTCGGCGCGGCCACCGCCAGGTGGTCCTGCAACTGGGCCAGCCAGCGCACGATGTTGGGCGGGCAGCACGGGCAGCCGAACCAGTCCCGGCGCAGCGGCGGGCCACCCGACTCGGCCCCGCTGCGCTGGTCGTGGTCGGGCCGGCGCTGGAGCGGGTTGTCGTAGAAGAAGGCGCGGCCGTCGGTCGAGGTGCCCACGGCGAACGCGTTGTAGAGCACCCGCTCCAGCACGTCCAGGATGTCGGCCCGGCCGGTGGCCAGGAACAGCCGCCAGCCCCACTGCATGGTGCCGATGGCGGCGCAGGTCTCGGCGTAGGCCCGCTCAGCCGGCAGCTCGTAGCGGTCGCCGACCGCCTCGTCGGAGTGCCGGCTGCCCAGCCCGCCGGTCAGGTACAGCTTGCTGGCGACCATGTCGTCCCAGAGCGCGGCCAGTCGGACCAGCAGCTCGGGGTCGTCGCCGTCCAGGCAGAGGTCGGTGGCGCCGGCCGCCAGGTAGACCATCCGGACCGCGTGGCCGGTGAGCGAGGGCAGCTCGCGCAGCGGCACCTCGTCCTGGAAGTAGGACGGCGGGAAGACACTGTGCCGCAGCCGGCCGGCGCCGCGGCGGTCGACGAAGAGCCGCGCCTGGGTGCGGTAGGACTCCTCGCCGGTCTCCCGGTACAGCTCGACCAGCGCCATCTCGACCTCGGGGTGGCCGCAGTAGAGCGGCTCGCCGTCCGGCCCGTAGCGGGCCACCACCAGGTCGGCGAACCGGCGGGCGACGCGCAGCAGTCGGTCGTCGCCGAGCTGCCGGGCGGCGGCCACCGCGGCCTGGATCAGGTGCCCGAGGTTGTACAGCTCGTGGCCCCAGGCCAGGTCGGTCCAGGGCGACTTGGCGGCGGTCGGGCCCTGGAAGTAGGTCCCGAGGTAGCCGTCCGGCTGCTGCGCTGCCTCGATCAGCGCGACGCTCTCGGCCCAGAACGCCTGCCCGTCGGGGCCGGCCGCGCCCCGGGCCAGCTCGTAGACCAGGCCCTCCAGCGTCTTGTAGACGTCGGTGTCGAGGAACGGGTAACGCCCCTGGTAGGCGGGGGTCTCGGTGGCTGCCCCGGCCGACTCGGCCGGCCCGGGCAGCAGGCGGCGGAAGTTGCTCAGGTTGCCGGCGCGGGTGACCTCGGCGAGCGCGTGCGGCAGCGTGGCGACGCGGTTGCGCTCCTGCCAGCGACCCAACAGGCCGCCGGTGACCCGGGCCCCGGCGACGCCCAGGGGCCGACCGGGCCGACCGGCGACCCGCACGGCCGCGGCGCCGGAGGCGGCACGCGGCGAATCGTCGTGCGGGGAGGTGGAGATGGTCATCGCGATCCCGTCGTCGACGGCGCCGGGAGGGGCGCCGAGCGGGCACTGAAATGTCGTGGGTGACATTGCACTGTCATCGAGTTCCCCGCGCAAGAGGCGCGGGTAACGTTTCTGTTACCCCCACTTCAGGCCCGGTTTGCCCGCGAAACACCGGAAATCAACCGACACCCGGGCCAACCCCCGCCCGACCGGAAACGCACCTGACGCGCCACCAACTCGGCGTCACCGTCGGCCGGTTGACGCCAGCCATGCGACCGCCACGCACCCGCCCCCCGACCCCACTCCCCCGCGACCACCGAGGGGGAAACCGCCCGGGATCACCGACTGGTAACAGTTACCCCCTTGGCGCATTGTGTGCACAAGTCGATGTGTTAAGTAGATGTGCGCACCACTTCCACACGTTTGTGTGGGGCCGGTCGCCGCCCGACGCACTCACGACACCCCGGTCGTGCGCGCTCCACCCCGCAAGAACAAGGGGGCCCCGCTGATGGCGGAGCTGTTCGACGACTCCGGCTACGACCTGGTGACACCCGTGGCGGCCTACCTGATGGCCTTCCTCGGCAGCGCGCTCGGCCTGCGCTGCACCACCCGCGCCATGTTGGTCACCCACTCCTGGCGTCCCGGCTGGCTGGCGCTCGGCGCCGGGGCGATCGGCTCCGGTATCTGGACCATGCACTTCATCGCCATGCTCGGCTTCCATGTCCCCGGCGGCGAGATCCGGTACGACCTGCCGCTGACCTTCCTGAGCCTGGGCGTCGCCGTCGTGGTGGTCGGCATCGGGGTGTTCGTCGTCGGCTACCGCGGCGCGAGCCCGCTGACCCTCGGCGTGAGCGGACTGGTCACCGGGCTCGGCGTCGCCGCCATGCACTACCTGGGCATGGCCGCGATGCGCGTCTCCGGCTCCGCGATCCACTACGACCCGCTGACCGTCGCCGCCTCCGTGGTGATCGCCGTCGTGGCGGCGACCGCCGCGCTGTGGGCGGCCGTTCAGGTCCGCGGCATGCTGTGGAGCCTGGCCGCCAGCCTGATCATGGGTGTGGCGGTGACCGGCATGCACTACACCGGCATGGCCGCCCTCACCGTCCACCGGCACGCGGGCGGCCCGACCGGCTTCGACGGCGTCTCCTCGGTGCGGCTGGTGGTGCCGATGCTGGTCGGACCGATGGTCTTCCTGCTGCTCGCCGCGGTGATCGTGATGTTCGACCCACTGATGGTGATGGGCACCCCGGACGAGGCCCGCGCCACCGCCCCCACCCCCCGCCGCCCGGCCAGCCCGGCCGCCACCCCCGTCCCGGACCCGCACCGGCCGCTCCGCGACTGGCCCACCGAACGCCCGCCCGGGCGGGGGTAGCCGCACCGGCCGACCGGCCGGGCGACGCACCGTCGACCGCCCGCACAGCCGGCCGGACGCCGCCCCCACCGGCCGGGCCCCGGTGCGGGCTCGCCGCGGGCCTGGTCGGGTGCGGGCCAGGGCCGCCCCGGTCCGGTGCGGGCCCGGTCAGCCGAAGGGGTGCAGCACCCGGCTGGTCGCCGAGCGGCGCAGCGCCCGGGTGCGCCGCAGGTCCCGGTTGACGGTGATCTTCCGCAGCCACCGGTCGGTGCCGTCGTAGCGGGCGCGGAACGGGCGCCGCCCGTGCACCGCCCGGTGGTTGTCCAGCAGCAGCACGTCGCCGGCGTGCAGGGCCACGTCCACCAGGCCGGCGGCGAGTTGGGCACAGAGCGCGTCGAACGCGGCGGCCGCCCGGCGGTCCCCGGCCGGCACCGTGGTGAAGGCCGGATCGACCCGCAGGCAGGGCGCCGCCGGCGGGCCGGAGAGCACCGCGCCGAGCAGCGGGTCGGGCGCCGCGCCCGCCGGCAGGTCGCGCAGGTGCTCGGGGTCGGGAGCGATCCGGAACCGGGGTTCCAGCAGCGTCTCGACGTCCAACGCGGCCAGGTCGAGGGCCGTCACCGAGGCCACCGTGGTGGGCACCGCGTCCGGGTTGCGCAGGCAGGCCAGGGCCAACGCGTCGCAGCGCGCCTCGTGGAAGGCGTCCTCCACATGGAAGGCCAGCTCCGCCGCGCTGCCGTGGCCGGTCTGCGCCTCCTCCTGGCCGGCGACCGGCAGCACGTCGGCGACCAGCCGCCCGTCCTGGATGCTGGCCCAGCACAGCGGGTCGCCCAACTGGGCGGCCAGCCACAGCAGCCAGCGGTCGAACCGGTCGGTCGGCCGGCCGGCGGACTCCCGCCAGTGCCGCGGCGTCGGGCCCGGGTCGTCCGCGACCGGGCCGTGCCGCACCACCACCCCGGCGCAGGACTCGCCGTAGCGCAGCTCGGTCAGCGCCCGGCGCGCCTCCACCGGGAGGCACTGCCCCAGCCCGGCGGCCTCGGCCAGCAGCTCCGGGTCGGTCAGCTCGGGGAACCGGGCGGCCTGCGCGTCCAGTTCACCGGCCAGCCGGGCGCGCTCGGCGGCCGGCACGACCACCTCGACAATCTGGCCGGCCGGGTGCGCGCCGGGGCCGGTGGCCGTGCCGGTGCCGGTGTCGGTGTTCGTGTCGGACATCCGCCACTCTCCTACTCGGACTGGCCGGGGGCGCCGGACTCGCCGGGGGCGCCCGGCCGGCCGGCGTGGTCGGCCGACGACCGGGCCATCCGGCGCAGCAGCCGGCGCCACGGCTCCTCGGGGAAGCACCGCGCGACCTGCTCGCGGTTTCGGGCCAGCGCGGCCCGCACCGCCGGGTCGCCGTCCCGGTTGCCGACCAGGAGCGAGACGAAGTCGGCCGCCGCGGCGGCCAGTTCGCCCTCGCGCACCACGGCGTACCGGTGCCCGTCGCCGTAGACCGCGCGGAGCGCGGTGAAGCCGGTGACCGCGCAGGGCACCCCGGCCACGGCCGCCAGCGCCGGGCCGAGGCCCACGCTCTCCACGTCGGTGCGGTTGGGCGTGAAGAACACCCCGCCGCCGGTCGCCGCCGCGATCCGCAGCAGGTCGATCTCGTCCAGCCGCCAGGCGCCGGCCGCGTCCCGGTGGCTGGCCAGCGGCACCCCGTCCAGGAAGCGCACCGCCTCGCCGACGCCCTCCCGGGCCACGGTCGCCCGCACCTCGGCCGCGTACTCCGGGTCCTCCGCCATGCTGCCGAAGACCAGCAGGTGGGGCGGCTGTTCGCCACGGCGCACCGACTCCTCGCGGACCGCGCGCAGCAGCGCCACCGAGATCTCCACGCCCTTGACCCGGAAGACCCGCACCGGCGCCACGATCACCGGGGCCCCGGCCGGCACGTCGAGGTCCCGCAGGAACGCGCGGTGCCGGTCCAGCAGTCCGCCGGCGGGGATCGCCGGCAGCACGTTGGGCACCACCTCGGGGGTGCCGTCCGTCGGGTAGCCGGCGGCCTCCTTCGCCAGGTCGTCGGAGACCACCCCCCAGAGGTGCTCGGCGCCGCCACCGGGCAGCGGGGTGACCCCGCTGGGCGCCACCGGGTAGACCCGGGCGCCGTGTTCCCGGACGGCGTAGCTGCCGAACAGGTCGTGGTCCCAGAAGAGCACGCCGCCGGGGCGCCGGCCCGCCCCCCAGCGGTCGGCCGCCGCCCGGTGCAGGGCGAGGGTGACCGGCACGGCGTCGGAGAGCGTCATGTTGAGGGCCCACACCCAGTCGACGTCCGCCGCCGCGAACCAGCCCCGGAAGTACGCCTCGTACGGCTCGGCGACGGCCGCGATCCGGGCGTCCAGCGCGGCCCGCCACGCCGGCCCGGCGCCGGTGGGGGCGGCCACCTCAGCGCGGAGCGCGAGGAGTTCGTCGGCGAGGTGCGGCGCGGCGGCCGGCGTCTCGGTGCGCACCCGGAGGAAGTCCGGATAGCGGGTGCCCGGCAGGCCCCGCGGATAGCAGGCGGGTTTGTCCGGGCGCCACGAGTACCCCAGGTCGGCGGTGAGCGGGGTGTCGACGACGCCCATGTCCCGACCCAGGTGCACCACGTTGCGCAGCACCGTCAACAGCCCGCTGACGGGGAGCCCGTCACCGGAGACCACAGCGATCCTCATCCGTCACCCGTTCCGACGCGGGGGCGGCGCGGGCCGCCCCGGGCGCGTCGCTCCGTGGGCCGCGAGCCCCGGGCCGGGCGACGCGGTGCCGGCGACGCGCGTTCCGCGGCACGCCGGAACACGCCTGGGAGCACGGTACGGGCACGCGTCCCCACGTGCCCCGGAACCATCATGGGCCACCCGGCCGACCCGGCGCCAGACCGCAACCCCCCTGCCGGGCGGCGCACTTGGGCCCGCACGGGCGCCCGGCCCGGCGGCCGGCGCCGGCGGTCAGCGCGGGCGGGTGGCGTAGAACGCGACGGCGGAGGCGGCGGCCACGTTGAGGGAGTCGACGCCGGCGTCCATCGGGATGCGGACATGCGTGTCGACGGCCGCCAGCGCGCGCCGGGTCAGGCCGTCGCCCTCCGTGCCGAAGACCAGGGCGAGCCTCGCCGGCCGCCGCTCGGCCAGCTCGTCGAGGGTGATCGCCCGCTCGCTCAGGCAGAGCGCGGCGACGGTGAAGCCCGCCCCGCGCAGCACCTCAAGGTCGCCCGGCCAGGAGGCGAACCGCGCCCACGGCACCTGGAAGACGCCGCCCATCGAGACCTTCACCGCCCGCCGGTAGAGCGGGTCCGCGCAGCTCGGGGTGAGCAGCACCGCGTCCACGCCGAGCGCGGCGGCGGAGCGGAAGGCCGCGCCCAGGTTGCTGTGGTCCACCATGTCCTCGAAGACCACCACCCGCCGCGCGGCCGGCAGCAGTTCGGCGACGGACGGCAGCGGGCGGCGGGCCATCGCGGCCAGCGCGCCGCGGTGCACGTGGTAGCCGGTGACCTGCTCGGCCACCGCCGGCTCGACCACGTACACCGGCGCGTCCACGCCGGCGACCAGGTCCGCCATCGCCGCCGCCCAGCGCGGCGTGAGCAGCATCGAACGCATCGCGTAACCGGCCGCCAGGGCCCGCCTGATGACCTTCTCGCCCTCGGCCATGAAGAGCCCCTGGGCGGGCTCCAGCTTGCGGCGCAGCGCGACGTCGGTCAGCGCGGTGTAGTCCGCCAGCCGCGGGTCGGCCGCGTCGGCGACGGCGGTCAGCCGCGGGTCGGTCAGTGGCCCGGCCGGCGCCTCGGGCCCGCTCACGGCACCGCCACCACGTCACCGACCACGATCACGGCCGGCGGCCGGACGCCGGCCTCGGCGATCCGGGCGGCCGCGGTGGCCAGCGTGGCGTCCACCCGCCGCTCGGCCGCGGTGGTGCCCTCCTGGATCACGGCGGTCGGCGTCCCCGGGTCCCGGCCGTGCGCGATCAGCGTCTCCGCGATGGCGCCCATCCGCTCCACCGCCATCAGCAGCACCAGCGTGCCGCGCAGCGCGGCCAGCGCCGGCCAGTCCACCAGCGACCGCGGGTCGTCCGGCGCGAGATGGCCGCTGACCACGGTGAACTCGTGCGCCACCCCCCGGTGGGTGACCGGCACGCCGGCCGCGCCCGGCACCGAGACGGCGCTGGTGACGCCCGGCACCACGGTGACCGGGATGCCGGCCGCCGCCAGCGCCTGCGCCTCCTCCCGGCCGCGGCCGAAGACGTACGGGTCGCCGCCCTTGAGCCGGACCACCGAACGGCCCGCCCTGGCGTGCTCGACCAGCGCCGCGTTGATCGCCTCCTGCGCCATGTACCGGCCGTAGGGGATCTTCGCCGCGTCGATCACCTCGACGTGCGGCGGGAGTTCGTCCAGCAGGTCGCGCGGCCCGAGGCGGTCGGCGATCACCACGTCGGCCTCGGCCAGCAGCCGCCGTCCGCGCACCGTGATCAGGTCCGGGTCGCCGGGGCCGCCGCCGACCAGCGCCACGCCTGGCGCCCGGTCCCGGTGCCGGGGCGCCCCGATCCGGCCCTCCCGCAGCCCCTCCACCACGGCGTCCCGCACGGCGGCCGACCGGCGCGGGTCCCGGCCGGTGAGCACCGCGACGGTCACCCCGTCGCACCGGCCGGTGGCCGGCGTCCAGGCGGTGGCGGCCTCGGCGTCGTCGCTGCGCACCGACCACACCCGCAGCCGCTCGGCCTCGGCGGACGCGGCCTCGTTGACCGCCGGGTCGTCGGTCGCGATCAGCAGGTACCAGGCGTCGGCCACGTCCCCCGGCCGGTAGCCGCGCCGCTCCCAGCGCAGCTCACCGGCCTCGGCCATGGCCTGCACCGACGGGGTGACGGCCGGGGCGACGAGGGTCACCTGGGCGCCGGCGGCGAGCAGCGCGGGCAGCCGGCGCTGGGCGACGGTGCCGCCACCGAGCACCAGCACACGGCGCCCGGCCAAGCGGAGCCCGACGGGGTAGGCGGGGTGGTCAGACATCGGCGGCACGGTCTCCTTGACGCAGAGGGGCGCCGCGCCCGGGCGGGCCTTGCCGGCGCCTGGAGCGCGGAACGGGGCGACGCGGGGCACCGGCGCTCCGCCAGGTCAGCTTACGTGCCGCCGCTCTGGCGGCCCGTCCGGTGCCCGGCCCCCGGACGGGGGCCGGCACGCCGCGGCTCGGTCAGTTCTTGTCGGTGACACCGGCCGAGTCGAAGGTGGCGACCTCGCGCATCGCCCGGGCCGCGCTCTGCACCAGCGGCAGCGCGAGCAGCGCGCCCGTGCCCTCGCCGAGCCGCAGGTCGAGATCGACCAGCGGCCGCAGGCCCAGCGCGGTGAGCGCGGCCTGGTGGCCCGGCTCGGCGCTGCGGTGGCCGGCGACACAGACCGAGACCGCCTCCGGCGCGATCGCCCGGGCGGCCAACGCGGCGGCACCCGCGCTGACGCCGTCCAGCAGCACCGGCACCCGCTGCGCCGCGCCACCCAGGATCAGGCCGGTGAGCGCGGCGTGCTCCAGCCCACCGACGGCGGCCAGCACCCCCAACGGGTCGCTCGGATCGGGCTGGTGGAGCTGGAGCGCCCGCCGGACCACGTCCACCTTGCGGGCGTGCGTCTCGTCGTCGATGCCGCAGCCCCGGCCGGTGACCTCGGCGGCCTCGGCGCCGGTGAAGGCGGCGACCAGCGCCGCCGCCGCCGTGGTGTTGGCGACGCCCATCTCGCCGGTGAGCAGCGCGCGGTTGCCCGCCGCGACCAGGTCCCTGGCGATCTCGATGCCCACCTCGACGGCGCGCAGCGCCTCCTCGCGGGTCATCGCCGGACCGGCGCTGAGGTCGGCCGTGCCCGGCCTGACCCGGCGCGGGATCAGCCCCGGCATGTCGGGCAGCTCGTCCCGCACGCCCACGTCGATCACGCACACCTCGGCGCCGACCTGGGCGGCGAAGGCGTTGCAGACCGCGCCGCCGCCGAGGAAGTTGGCCACCATCTGGCCGGTGACCTCCTGCGCCCAGGGCGTGACCCGCTGGGCGTGCACGCCGTGGTCGGCGGCGAAGACGGCCACCGCGGCCGGCTCGGGCACCGGCGGTGGGCAGCCCCTGGACAGTCCGCAGAGCTGGGCCGAGATGACCTCGAGGGCGCCGAGCGAACCCGCCGGCTTGGTCATCCGCTTCTGCCGCTCCCACGCCTCGCCCAACGCCTGGGCGTCCAACGGGCGGATCTCGGCGAGGGTCTCGCTCAGCAGGTCGTGCGGCTCGGCGCCGGGCAGCGCGCGGCGGCCGTAGGACTCCTCGTGCACCACCCAGGACAGCGGCCGGCGGTGCGTCCAGCCGCCCTGGCCCGGCTCGGGCTCCCCGGGGAAGGCGTCGACATAGCCGACGCAGAGGTAGGCCACGACCTCCAGGTGCTCCGGGAGGCCGAGGGCGTGCACCAGCTCGCGCTCGTCGAAGAAGCCGATCCAGCCGACGCCGAGGCCCTCGGCGCGGGCCGCGAGCCAGAGGTTCTCCACGGCGAGCGCGGAGGAGTAGGGCGTGGTCTGCGGCTGGAGGTGCCAGCCGTAGGTGTTGCGCCCGCCCCGGGTCGGGTCGGCCGTCACCACGATGTTGACCGGGGTGTCCCGGATGGCGTCCACGCTGAGCTGACGGAACTGCCGGGCCCTGGCCTTGGAGAGCGACTTGGCGTAGCTCTCCCGCTGGCGCCTGGCCAGCTCGTGCACCTCGGCGCGGGTCTCCTCCGACTTGATGATCACGAAGTCCCAGGGCTGCGCCGGGCCGACGCTGGGGGCGTTGTGCGCCGCCTCCAGCACCCGCAGCAGGACGTCCGGCGGGACCGGGTCCGGCCGGAAGCCGTGCTGCACGTCGCGCCGGTCGCGCATCAGCCGGTGCACGGTCTCCCGCTCGGGCGCGGGGTAGGCCGGCGCCGGCGGCGGGCCACCGGCCGGCGCGGCGGGCGCGGCCGGGACGGCCTGGGGAGCCGGCGCCGGCTGGGCGGGAACGCCGGGCCCGGCCGGGGAGTCGGCGGCCGGCTGGTGCGGGACGGCCGGCGGCGGCACGTCGGCGGCGACCGGCCCGGCGGCTACCGGCGGCGGGGCCGGGGCCTCGGCGGCGGGCTCCGGCGCGACCGGAGCGGGGGCGCCCGGCACCGCCTCGGGCTCGGCGGCCGGCGGCGGCACGTCGCCGGCCGGCGGCACCGCCTCGGGCTCGGCGGGACCGGAAGGCCCGGTAGGGCCGGCGGGCTCCGCAGGACCGGCAGGTGTGGGACCGGAAGACTCGACGGCGACCGGCTCGACCGGCTGCTCGGCCACGGGCCGCTCGGCGGGATCGGCCGGCGCGGCCGGCGGCTCGGCCACCTCGGCCACGACCGGCTGGCCCGCGTCCACGGCCGCCGGCCCGGCGACCGGCTGACCGGTCGCCTCCGCGAGCGCCGGCTCCGCCGGCACGGGCTGCTCGGCGGGCGCGGCCGGCGGCACCGGAACCGCCACCGGCCCAGCGGCGGGCTCAAC